>JAHFTP010000041.1 GCA_023265495.1 Chlamydiota bacterium | reverse complement strand
CTGCGAACCTATTGCTCCCTATGATAGCATTTACTGCTTCTATGTGACCATAGTGGACAGCCTCCGTAAGAGCCTCGCCCAGAGCTTTTGGGAATATGGCTGCAAATCTATTGCTCCCTATGATGGCATTTACTGCTTCCATGAGACCTCTTTGGACAGCCAATTTAAAAGCCTCGCCCAGATCTCCTGTGGATATATCTGCGAACCTATTGCTCCCTATGATGGCATTTAGCGCTTCTTCACGACTACATCGGGCAGCCGATTTAAGAGCCTCGCCCAGATCTTCTGTGAGTATATCTGCGAACCTATTGCTCCCTATGATAGCATTTAGTGCTTCTTCACGACTACATCGGGCAGCCCATGCAAGAGCCGAGCCCAGATCTTCTGTGAGTATATCTGCGAACCTATTGCTCCCTATGATAGCATTTACTGCTTCTACATGACCGCATTGGGCAGCCAATGCAAGAGCCGAGCCCAGATCTTTTGGGAGTATATCTTTGAATCTATTGCTCCCTATGATGGCATTTAGCGCGTCTATACGACCACAGCCGGCAGCCCATTTAAGAGCCGAGCCCAGAGCTTCTGGGGGTATATCTGCGAAGCCACTGCTCCCTATGATAGCATTTACTGCTTCTATGTGACCATAGCGGGCAGCCCCTACAAGAGCCATGCCCAAGTCTCTCCTACTGTCAGATATCGGCTCCGGAAGGTTCGTTTGAGCTATGCGGGTTACTGCGGAAAGGATTGTGGGGGGGACAGCTGAAAGACTACACACTCTCCGCAAAATTCCAAACCTGTCCTGCCGGAACGGCAGGCCTTGTATTACAGATTCGGCATATGTGCGACAAGTTTCGCGAACGGAAGACAAAGCTCCGATTGGCAAAAAGGTAGACATGTGTCTTACTATGTTTGATGCAGTTAAATTAGTCTCTGGCGTAATTGAATTAGTTGACATTTAGATCCTCTATTTTCATGGTAATGCCAATTATAAACTAAAAATTAAATTTACTTCAATGTTTTATTAACACTTGTTAGCGCTTTTTTTAGAAATGTCCACTTTTGAGTAATAAAAGATTTATTACCAAGTGATAATTGACACGAAAGAGGACTATATCAATATGAGCATCAATGAGATAGAGCGTTTAGATGCCTTTCTTAAACTTAAAGAGGAAATTTTAAAACACCAAGTAGCTGAAATTCTAAGGATTAGCGTTAGACAGGTAAAAAAAGAATATTTCCACAAACCATTGACTTTCACAAGATACGAGAAATCACACCAAAAGAAGACTCTGTAAAGAACGGTGGCACAAAAATTGCACAATCCACACCCGTTTACCCATATATTTTCTCAAAATTCGCTAAAAAACTGAAATAAGTGTTTGAAATATTTGTTAATGTTTCGTAAATTTTACACTTAGACAAAATTAATGCTAAGAGAGCAAGATAGCGACGCTCATGTCAAAGGTTTTAAACCCAGAATTCTTACTTCCATCCCTTCATAGTCTAGAAAGACGAGAGGAGACTCTTACTTTCCCTTTCCAGATAGAGTCGTGTTTTTCCTATGGAATGAGCTCAAAAAATCTCGCCGATCATGTACACGGTATGGAAAAAATTCTGCGCCGGATCATACCGGAGCATCTTCTATCCAAAACCAAATATGAGTTCTCTCAAGACCTCTCCGAGCATATTCCTTTGTTCAGCTGGACAGAAAATTTAACGCCTCCAGACTGTTTGTGTATACATTTTCTATGTTTCTCCTCTTACAAAAATGCAGATTTGGATGAATCGATCCAAGAAATCCTTAAGAAATGGCTGATTCCGGGGAAAAATCTCCATTTTACATCCCTCCAAAGTCTTTTCTTCCACTGGGACCTCTTTCCTTGCGAAACACTTTTTCTTATGGAGGTGAAGGTAGTCATTGAAGAAGGAAAAGATTTGATGGTAGCCCTACAAAATCTCCCCTCCATATCTAGGGATATTTCCCATTCATTAAAGGAAAGTAAATTCAAGGAATATATCCTGAAATCCAAGGCCTTATCCTCCCAACCTAAATCCAGCTCCGTTCATAAGGACCTGATCTACTTACTGCAAAAATATCCAAGCCACTTTGATGAAAGCCTATTCATAGAAATGGGCCGTTTCTTTGCTTTAACTTCAGCGGAGTTCATTGAGCCAAGACCGCATCGATTGATGTCAAAGATCATCGCAGCTCATAACATCATGAGAGCCTATCTCATGAGGGCTATTAATACCGACCCGGAAAATAGACACCTTTTTATACGTTATACAAAAACAAAGCTGGAATTTTTGTTCGGCTCGAAGCCCGTCTTGGGACTTATCATTGCTCTGTCCCTTTTTGATAAACATGAATTGTTCGAAGAATCTCACATCCTACAAGCCGTACAAAGCATCTGTCCTGAAGCGCAAACCGTAAAAGGATCTTTTTATGCATTCCAAGGAATCGATGATCCCATACGAACTCTTTACATAGAATTTGAAAAAAAAGATGGTTCTTATTTCTCTAGAGAGGAGTTTTCTCTTTTCCAAGATGAATTGGAAGAGGAGCTAAAAAAAAGAATTGAAAAGCTTGTTCCTTCTATTTTCATGATTCGAAATGAAGAGGAGGTGATGAGAAATTTGCTTATCCTCTCTCAAGAATTGAAATATCTCTCCGATCTCCCTCAAGTCATGATCTCCTTAGACCGGCAAACGGCCACTGAATTATATTTTACTGTCATCTTAGTGCGCATACAAAATAAAGAGCATACTTCTATGCAAGCTTGCTTTGAAAAATTGCAATCTTCCGTGCAATTCCTCCCGGACAGAGTGCAGCAAGTCGGGCTAGTGAAAAAAAATCATCCCAAAGAGGCGAATGTCTTTCATTTGTGCATCCCCAAAGAAGCCACCTTACTTCGAGCAGATTACTCAGTAAATTTTTATTTGGCTCGCAGAAAAATTGCCACCCTTCTTGAAGATGCCATTGGCCCTTTCCGCGATTATAATGGCGGCATGATTCTCAAACAGGGTGAGCTTTTCTATCAGTTTAGAGAGTCGTTTGACCACCTATCCCAAAAAAATCATGAACTACTAGAAAACTTCTTCTTCTCACTAAACCCTATAGAAACACAAGCTACACTTCCTCTGCATTCGCTTGAGACATTATTTTCTCTGTTTTTAGAGGCAACGAAAGCGGAGCTCCCCAAAAAGGAGCACTACTTTCTCAAAATTGAAGAAAAAAAAGAGCTGTTATATGCAATCATTCGCACACAGGAAGGATCATTCAAAGAAGAGCTCACATCAAAATTGATGCATAGAGAGTTTACTCCTAAGTCTCTCATTCACACCTTTGTACAATTTCAAGGATCCCTGTATACAGGGCTGATTTTGCAACATAGCGACCCGAAGAGACAAAATCAATTCATTGAAGCCGTCCATCAGGTCATTCAACACTGGAAAAACAAAGTAAAAAACCAGCAGATCTTACGACTGAGTTTCTTCGACCTACCCAGATCTTTAGACCCTCGCATTAGCGGCGATGAAATTTCTTGCACTATTGTACGAATGTTATTTGAAGGGCTTACTCGGATCAGCAAGGAAGGCAAGCCGGAACTGGGCATTGCACAAAGCATTGAAATAGCTAAGGACTTTAGGAAGTATCTATTTAGATTAAGGAAATGCTATTGGTCCAATGGCAATCCTATAACGGCGCAAGATTTTGAATACGCGTGGAAAAAAATCATTTCCCCCAATTTTGTAACTCCATTTGTATACTTCTTCTATCCTATTAAAAATGCAAAAGCAGTCAACGAGGGCAAGTGCAGCATCGAGGATGTGGGCATCAAATCCATCGATGCATCTACGCTGCTTATAGAGCTAGAACAGCCGACCCCGGAATTTTTAGAGCTCACCGCACATACCCTCTACTCTCCCGTGCACCAGGCTATAGATAGAACCCATCCCAACTGGGGAATGGCAGGATCAGACCAGTTTATTTGCAATGGCCCCTTTCAAGTGAAAAAAATTGCACATAACACCAGGTATGAATTCACAAAAAACCATTTCTACTGGGACAAGGAGCATGTGCGCTTAGAGCAGATCTTAATTTCTAAAGACAATAGCTTTATCGCCAATGAAATGTTTAAAAATGATGAGATCGAATGGCTCGGCAAACCTACCAGAGCGTGGGAGCCTTTTTTTGAGGAAAATAAAGAGGAATCTGTTTCTTCCATTCCCGTGGGAGTCTATTGGTGCATTTTCAACGTAGAAAAATTCCCTTTTAATCACACCAAATTAAGACAGGCTTTTGATTTAGCTATAGATCGTGAAGAGCTTGCTGCCTTTTTATCTAATAATGATCTTCCAGCTTCTACTCCCCTTCCTCTCCCTCATACCATGAACCAGGACCCTTCCAGGCTAAAAGGAAACATAGAGCAAGCAAAAGCTCTATTTGAAGAATCACTCGATGAGCTTATGTTAGCTAAAAACCGCTTTCCCATTATTACACTCATGCATGCCAATAGTGGTGTAAGAAGTAAAGTTGCGGGATTCATCACACAGAGATGGCAACAAGTATTTAGTGTCCCTTGCAGAGCAGAAGGATATGAATTCCATGACTGCTTCACAAAACTGATGAAGGGAGATTATCAAGTGGGAGGCATGTATTGGAAATCATGGATCAATGACCCTATCTATACGCTCAATGCCTTTAAACACCGCAACCACGAAATTAACTTTGCCAAGTGGAGCAATGACAAATACAGACAACTTCTTGACTTAGCCCAGCAAGAACCCGACCCCTCCACACGACTCAAATACCTTGCAGAAGCGGAAAAAATTTTGATCCATGAAAAGCCCGTTATACCCATTTTTTATGAGAAAGAGAGAAACATAAAAAAGCCGCATGTCAAAAACGTCTTCTACTCGCAATCTACCGGCTACGTTGATTTTAAATTTGCTTTTATAGAGAGGTGAAAAAAATAAAAAGCCTTGCAATTTATGGAGAAAAATACGATTTTTAAGATTTCTTAACCTTAACTTTAACAATAAATGACAAGATTTCCTAAGGAGGTATCTTATGGCAAATCACTCTGTACCCCCCACAGCTATTACGGCAACTCACCCTAATGAGTTGGCTTCTGTAAAACAAGCAGAACTCAAAAGACAGGAAGAGTCTGCTATAGAGAAAATGACGGGATATTATCCTGATATAACTCCGGTCAAAGTTACGGAATATTTAAACGGCCAATCCCCCGGAACTTATATAATCAGCAGAGATCCCAGCTCAGGCAGGTTCCACTGTGCTTGTGTGTTGCTTGGAGGACATTATCAAGTGCAGCCCTTCAGCTACAATGCAAGCAAGAGAGCTTGGGAAAATGCAGGCACTATTTCCATGGAATCTGTTGAAGAGGTCATGAGTCACGTATTAGATGATCAAGTAGGAATCCCCGTGATGGCAGATAGTCTAGCTGCAAAATTGACAGGCTCCTTGCCGGCAGGCCCATCCTATGTGCTCTACTCGTCTGAAGAGAGTCATAAGATATCCATTATCTATAGAAGGGAAGGTTCTGATGAGGTCATTACGGCTCCCATCCGTTTTGATTTTATAACAGGAAAATGGCATAATGGAGGAACGGCTACAGAGAACAGACTAGAAGACCTCATTGCTACAAAATTGGGCGTCTCTTTTGAATCAGGCATTAGAGTTGTTTAACTGTAAACAACACACTGTGAAAGATCTCCTTCCCCTGCAGAAGGAGATCTTCTTATCTTGCTTCAGCCCTTGATGAGAGACCCCCAGTCCACGGTACCAATAAACACTCCCGCCATACAAAAAGCATTGGCCTTCCAATTGACCTTTTCCTTATAGAGCCATTGCCCCCACATATTACAGATAAAAAGGGTGGTGATAGCAAAAACAGGGAAAATCATGGCGAGTTCAAAAGAGGAAGATTTTTCCGTTGAGCAAATCATGCAAAATGTTCCCACACCATTAGCAACACCTCCGATGATTCCATATTGCATCTCTGCTTTTGTAGGCTTCTTACCAGAAGAAAATAGGTAAACAATAAACTGCACAAGAAAAGCGGCTAAAAATACCATGGGCATAAACCAATGACTTTTTGCGGCAAGGGAATCAAAGGAGAGAAGTAGTCCCTTTTCTCCAGGAAAATGGATGAATAACGCTCTCCACTGCATAAATACTAAAAAGACGACATGGAGTACAAAAGCGGCTGACGCAAAAGCTAGCCATTTGCGCGCACTAGCCATACGCACCGTCTCCCATCCCGCCCAAAACAGCCCAAGAACGACTAATAGAGAACCTATTGCGTTAAAAGAATTATACATAAACCCAAAGCCCTTTCCAAAAAGGAGAACCATCAAAAGGATAGGCATCACGGTAGAAGAGTTTAACATGGCAAAAGTCAATGAAGAAGGGCCTGTTTCTAACGCTCTCCCTAAGCAGAGCATCATCAATGCTAAAATAAGGCCGCCAGAAAAGCCAAAGGAAGCCATGCTCGGACTCCACGTAAAATCCCCTGCCCGTACCGGATTCAGAAGGATTGACACCAAAAAGGTAATAAAAAGCTGAATCATTAAATACGCTTTTGTCGAGCCACCCGCGTCAATACTCTTCCGCATACAATAGTTTGACAGTGCGATAAAACCACCGGCTACTATCATTAACTCTACTCCAACACCCATATCGCCTCCTTTAAGTAAAAAACCATCTTCTTCTAAGATTTTTGTAGCATAGCAAAAAACAAACAAAAAGAAAAACCTCCACAAAAAAAACTTCCTATCTCAAACAAGCAAAAACTCTTTTCGGGCATTTCTTTTTTTAGAAATTGCACCATCCTTTGTAAAATATTACCTAAGCTGTATAATCACAAAAAATTCCCAAAGGTAAAATATGTTTTGGAAGCCCTCTTTTAGCAGCATAGCAAGACCATTTGGTAAGATGATCGGCTTATGTACATTAGCAGTACTGTGTAGTTCATCTTCTTCGACGGACAAGAAACCATCGAATCAAGAAGCATTAATTTTGAAAAAAATTACGCACTATTGGAAAGAAGGGTCTTTCGACATAGTAAAGACCCAAATATCTACCTACTTACAGAAATACCCGCAAAGCTCTGCTGCAGAAGAACTATTAGCTTGTCTTGGCGATATTTATCTGAAAGAAAAAAACTACTTTGCAGCATTGGAGCAATATAAGCAAATCACAAGCCCAGCCCTCTGCAATAAAGTCTCCTATAACAAGGTTATCTGCTGCTACGAGTTAAAAAACTTCCAAGCAGCGATTGACGAGGCACAAAGCTTTTTACAAAAAGAAGATCCTTCCGCATTGGATGTTCCTACAGTCCGACTTTTCCTGGCGGAATCTCTCTACAGATTATCTATGGAAGAGTCTCATAAACAAGACCTAGAAAAACTTCTTGCAGATGCTCTTGAAGAATACGAAAAATTAAGCCATACATCTTTACAAAAGTACTCCTTAGTCCCTCTTGTAGATATTTATGAAAAGCAAAAAAATTATCGCAAAGCAGCGGAGACATCTCTGCAACTGGCGGAGATGTCCCCTTCACGGAAAGAAGACTACCTCTATCAAGCCGCCTGCCTACAAGCTAACTATAGTCCCAAAGAAGCTATTCGCTCTTTTGATAAGATCTACTCCCTAGGAGGAAAAAAAGCTTCCTCGGCCGCTTACAATCACATCCTGCTACTCTACAAAAACAAGCAGTACAAGAATCTTCTTTTAGCTAACGAAAAAATGGGTAAATATGTCCCCTCTGACAGAGCAGCCATTGTCCATTTCTTAGTTGGAGAGAGCTTGGTTCATATCAACCAATTTGGAGAAGCTGCACACAGGTTCACCTCGTCTCTTAAAGAGACCGGTTTAGATCCAGTGCAAAGGTCAAATGCCCTGCATCAGCTGCTTCTTTGTGCTTACAAAGCGCAAAGCCTAAGCCTTTTTGATGAATATTTCCGCCTTTCTAAGGAGGAGAACAACTCTTCAGATGCAGCTTTAGCGCTTGTATTACATGCGCAGCTCTGCGTGGAAAAAAAAGAGAATACAAAAGCATTAACTTCTTTCTCCCTTCTTTTTGACACATTCCCCAGCTATAAGCTTAGCGAGCCGGCCTTATATAATTATGGACTTGCCCTATACAATGAAAAAAAACTAGACGACAGCGAGCAGGTATTTCTTTCTTTGATACATAGTTTTCCGAGTAGCACATTGCTTTCATCCGCCTGGGATTACTGCCTCGCTATCCATCTAGATCAACTTCGACAAAGCCCTTCAGAAACAAAACACATACGCAAAGAACAGCTAGTCTCTTTTCTCAAAACTCTTTTAACGGAAAATACAACCTTATCCAATGAAACTAGGAAGAAGCATCACTTACTCCTCGTAAAGACATTAATCGACCTACAAAAAAAAGAAGAGGCTGCAGCAGATATGCAGCGCTATCTTTCCCTGTATACCTCCGGTCCCAATAGTGCCGAGGCATACCTATTACTAGCCAACTGCTACCAAGGCAATAAAGACACCCTAGGAACATTTGTTCTGCATGCAGAAAAAGCTCTGGAGCAAAATGCAAACATAGACAAAGAGGGAACTTTATGTCTTCACCTATACAATGCTTACCTCAGCCTCTCTGAAAAAGCAAAAGAAGAGGAAAAAGCTTCCCTTCTAGAGAAGGCAGCTCATCACTTATTCTCCTCACTTACTCGCAAAAAGGACACATTGCAAAAAAGCAACATCCAATGGCTTGCCGACTACTACTATCAACAGATTAAAATGCATCAGATCTCAGGAAGTGAGCTGGAGCAGAAAATAGACCAAGCTATTTTTGCATGCAAAACACTACTACAAATAGATTCTCTATCAGAAGAACCAACAACTTTGCAACTAGGCGAGCTTCTGACACTTGCAGGACGAAGCAGAGAGAAAATAGAGTTCCTTTCCAAAATGGCAGAAAAGCATAAGCTCTCAAAGGCTGAGGACTCCAAATGGTCTAGGCATATAGAACTTGAGCTTGCTAGAACCTATCAATTACAAAACCAAAATGACGATGCTCTGGCCCTATATGAAAAGATCATTGCCACATCGCCTCATTGTCTCTCTTACGTAACACAGGCAGCGCAATTAGAACGCGCCAAGCTGCAATTCGCTTTACTCCCTAAAGAAGAAAGGAGTTTGAGCAACTCTTGTTGTCAAACTATCTTAAGCGACTTAAATGAAGTAGAGATCAATAGAAACTTATGTTCTGAGCCGCTACACCTTGATGCAGCCCTCTCATACGTCGAGATTAAAACAGCACTCATGGCCCCTGTGCAAAGACAGCAAGGACGGCTCGACCTTCTTCAAAGAGCAAGAGAATCTTTTACTACAGAAAATGATCCAAGTTATCTTGCCGAAAAAGATCTGCTCGGTGATAAATGGCATGTTTACAATCTCTACGTGAAGTTTATTGACGCAAACATAAAAAAAATAGAGGCAGAGCTAGATCTTAAGCAGGGGAACACTGATAGTGCGCAAAAGCTGATGCACGAAGCGCGCTTAGAACTAGAAAACTTAAAACAAGAAAAGCTGCTGCCAAGCAGACTGCATAGCCTGTTAACAACAGACCCAAGCGGTGAAGAAGGTGAAACATGATAGCAACTATCAAGGGCCCGGCTAAAGCTAGATTTCTTCTTCTTACATGCCTCTTGCTGTCGTTTGGCCTGCACATAGGAATCCTTTTTTTTCTCAGTCAATTTCCCCTGGTACTAACGCAGTCTCTTTCCCAATTATTTCATAAGGGAAAAACGACACCTATTACATTAGAATTAGATCAGGAGGAGCTCGCAGCCTTAGATAGGAATGCTGAGTTAGAAGAAGTGTTTACAGAGATGGTTATTATGTCCCCTCAGAGTAAAAGGCCTTTTGATTTGGGACTATCTTCTACTAGTTTGGCTTTATCTCCTACCGAGGAACCCTCTTACGCTGTGGAGATGGAACATGAACTTCCTGAAATGGAAAATACGCTGACATTTCTTCCTTTGCCGATAGACAAAGAAAAGGAACTAGAAGCTCCCTGGGACATGATCACTTTTGAGCAAAGCGCCTTAGAGGAAAAGCCCTCCCACCCTGTAGAAGCAAAGGTTTCCGCACTACCAGAATCTACACTGAGCCGCATCGATCTCCCCCATGAGAAGCCGGAAGATGCTCTGGAACAAACAAGAGACTTTTCTCTCTCTGTTTTACCAAGTCAAGAACAGGTAGAAGAGCTGTCTATGCACACTAATGAACTAGAGGTTTCTTCTGCCCTATCTCAGACAAAACCATCTCCAACCCTGGCCAAGGCAAAAGAGTCGGTAGTAGCAGCTGCAGGCATAGAAGATACTACAGAAATAGAGCAGGACCTATCCCCTCAAGCACAAAGAGATTTTGTCATTCCATACTATGTTCATACTTCAACCGAGGTAGATGAAAGCTGGCTTGCGCAGGCAGCAGCTACAAAGCAGTGGAGCGACCTCTTCGATATACAAGTGAAACTGCTGCCAAGCAGCTCTGACGAAGGATATGTTTTTTCCATTGTACTAGATCCCAAAAGGGAACTAAGTGAAGAAAAAATGATCCATAACATTTACTTTCTTATCGATGCCTCTTCTTCTATTGAAAGACACAAGTTTGCCACGTATAAAAGGGCGGTGTTAAAAGCCCTAAGTTCTCTGCGCGAAGGAGATAGATTTAACATTCTTTTCCTAGACAGAAAAATTACGAAGATGAGTCCTCAGTGTTTACTCTTTAACAACAAGTCCCTACACATTGCCGAAGAATTTTTAGAAAAACAATCAAGCGCAATAATGATTTCCATGGGAGATTTGTTTTCTTCTCTAAACAATGTATTTTCTGAGATTAACAGCGAAGAAGACCAAATTCATACTGCAGTCCTACTCTCCAATGGAAAGACGTCAAAGAGCTTTGCCAACCAACAAAAAGCGTTGAAAACCTTTCTCAGTAAAAATGGAGGGAAGTTATCATTTTATACAGCAACAGTTGGACAAAATAACAATGTCTTACAACTAGACATGCTCAGCTCTTTAAGTGGCGGCAAACTCATATATGCAGACACCAATGCATCCTTCCCGAGAAAATTAGCTAATGTGGTTAAAGATCTGCACGACCCTGTGGTGAAAACGTTATCTATTTCTCTTACAGCCTCCAATCCCAAGGCTTCTCTTTCTCTTCTTCCAGAAGTTTCTCACCTAGCAGATATTTACTCTGCCCATCCCTACTACATCATGGGAAGAATGGATAGACTCTGTGACGTATCTCTTTGCATACAAGGGATCCACGACGACGAAGAGATTACCATTGCCAAAACGATCTCTTTTCAGAATGCAGAGCAAGCTGATAGCAACATGAAAAAAGAATGGAAGTCTCGATTAATCACCGTCCATTACAACGAATTCCTACAAGATGCAAAAGCTAAACATCTCAAAGAAGCGAAAGAGCTCCTCAAATCTTCCTATGGCAGAGTCCCGATTGAATGAGC
>JAHFTP010000189.1 GCA_023265495.1 Chlamydiota bacterium | reverse complement strand
ATTCTTTGCTTACCTCTTCAAAAACTTGGTGGAAAAGACCATCGGTGAATTTCATGATGTTGTCTTTAGTGAAGCAAGTCACCTTCTTTCTGCCATAATGCCTGGCATAGGCAAAGGCATGTCTGACAATTTTTTCTGACCCCTGCCTGGAGATCAATTTGATCGATTCGCACACGGAGGGGGTTTGCCTGTATTCAATGCCGGCATAGAGATCTTCCTCATTCTCTCTCACAATGACTAGATCCATGCGTGGATGCTTAGTATCTACAAAAGGAAAGTAGGAAACACAAGGCCTGATATTCGCAAAAAGTCCAAGCGTTGTGCGTATGGTGACATTTAAGCTTTTAAAGCCCCCGCCTTGGGGTGTGGTAATCGGAGCCTTCAGGAAAGCTTTTGTGTTTTTAATCTTTTCCCAGGAGGATGCTTCGATGCCTGTAGGATGGCCTTGTAAATAGACTTTTTCGCCAATGTCTATTTTGTGGTATTCCAAATTTGCTCCCGCCTCTTCCATGATATGCAAGACGGCCTGCATGATCTCCGGTCCTATCCCATCCCCGTAAGCAACTGCTATTGGTAGTTTTGTGGTGGGCATCCTTTCCTCCCTTATGAGCCAGGTGTAAAAATCTTTTTACGCAATTTCATTCAAGACTTCAAGCAAATTTCGAAATGCTCTGTAATTGTAGTAATAAATAGCTTATATTTAAGCATTTATAAATAAAGAAGCCGATCTATAAAACTGCATCATCGGCATGGACTGCCAGGTTGTAAAATTCCCCTTGGTGCAATTGGTGCGATTGGTGCAATTGGGCTGTGGTTGGTGCAATTCAGAAGAGTTAAACTGCATGAAGAAATGCATACTGACAAAAGCTTACAAAGAAAGGATTGAAGTATGGTTCAAAAAAAACGAGCGTTTACCTAGAGAGAGAATCTAGAACTCTAGAATTCAAATCGATGCTTCCTGATTTTGGAAAGCTTATAAAACAAGAGAAATTATTGGCATTAGGGATCATGATCGAGATCGGTTATATGATGAGTTTTCCAATAGTGTTTATGATTCTGTAAGTCCCACACTAGTTCCTCAAATTTACGAAAAGAGAATTGGGGATCAGTCAGTTCTTATTATACAAATTCCAGCAAGCCCTAAGAAGCCTTATTTTATGAAGAGTGAAGGGATTCCGAAAGGGGTTTATCCTTATTAAAGGAGTATAATGAATTTTCCATTCAAAATGTAATGGATATATTAAAAGTTTTGCGGAATACGGCTACGCGTAAATTAAGTAGATTTATTCGCGAAAAAAAATTAGTCCGTGTTGGTAAGGGGCCATCTGTTAGGTATCGCGCTGCTGGAAGGCTTAAAGATTTTTGAAGAACTGTGTTTGTATGGTTGGGTTGTTGGAGATCTTGCTCCCTTATGAGCCAAGTGTAAAAATCTTTTTACGCAATTTCATTCAAGACTTCAAGCAAATAGCGAAATACTCTATAGTTGTGCAGTTAATGAGGAAATGTATGGTAAAAAATCTTTTAGAAGAAACGAGGAAATACCTCGACTATTTTTTTCAGTCTGTAGATCCAAGCAGCATAGAAAAAGCTGTAGAGGCCTGCTTGGACTGCCAAGGGATTATACTCCTCACAGGGGTTGGAAAAAGCGGGATCATTGCTGAGAAAATTGCAATGACCTTAATTTCCACGGGAACAAAGGCGCTGTATTTGCCGATTGCGAATTTTTTGCATGGGGACATCGGCATTGTATCAGAAAAAGATGTACTCATTATGCTCAGCAAAAGTGGAGAAACGGAAGAGCTTTTGAACTTAGTTCCCTACGTTCAAAGAAGAAAGGCAAAAATGATTTCCGTGGTCTCCAATGCGCAAAGCAGGCTTGCAAGACAGAGCGACATCTCCGTCTTCTTACCTGTGGAAAAAGAGCTTTGCTCTTTTGACCTTGTCCCCACGATCTCTACCCAGCTGCAACTCATTTTTGGAGATGTCTTGTCTATTGCCCTTATGCAAAAAAAACAGTTTCCTTTAAGCGCCTATGCACTCAATCACCCTTCCGGTTCCTTAGGAAAAAAAATGACGGTCCAAGTGAGAGATATCATGCTCAGCGGCGTGCACCTCCCTCTTTGCAGGCCTACAGATAAATTAGTCGATGTACTCGTGGAGCTGTCGAATAAAAAATGTGGAGCGCTCCTTGTTGTTAATGAGGAGAGGTCTCTGCTTGGCATTTTTACGGATGGGGATTTGCGAAGAGCCCTGCAAGCCCAAGGATCTTGTGTTCTTGATCAGCCCATTAGCTCCGTCATGACAACTGCTGCTATCTGCATCGAGGACAATATGCTCGCCTGGGATGCAATGAAGCAGATGCAAAAAAATCCGGGCAGATGGGTCATGGTAACCCCTGTCCTGAAAGAGGGGAAAGTAGAAGGAATCCTCAGGATGCATGACATTGTGCATGCGGGAATTTCTTGATCAGTTTCTGAGCTGTTGACGAAGATTGCTGTAAAAAATATATTCTTTTACGCATCCAAAAACAGCAGGAACATCACATGGACATCACATCATTTTTTGGTCTTTTTATCCTAGGAGTATTCGCTCTAGGATATGTCGCAATCATTTTAGAACACTATTGGAAAGTCAATAAAAGCGCAGTGGCTATCCTTCTAGCCGTGCTTTGCTGGGTCATCTACCTGAAGGGAAGTATTCTTAGCCTAGCACAGGACTTGATATCTTTAAGTCATCATGTGTCAGAAGTATCGCAAATTATTTTCTTCTTGATGGGAGCGATGGCTCTAGTCGAATTGGTCGATTCGCACAGGGGATTTAAGCTCGTTACGGATCTCATCCAAACGTCGTCGAAAAGAAAACTTCTCTGGATTGTCACGGCCATTACGTTTTTCCTCTCCTCCGTGTTGGATAACCTGACTACAACGATCCTTCTCATCTCATTACTGAGAAAGCTCGTGCCGACAGCCAAAGAACGTGCATTGCTCAGTTGCATGGTAGTCATCGCAGCAAATGCCGGAGGCGCCTGGACCCCCATTGGAGATGTCACAACAACCATGCTTTGGATCAATGGACAGCTCTCTAGTTTTGCTGTGATAAACAAGTTGTTTATCCCCAGTTTGGTCTCCGTCCTTGTGCCCTTGCTTTGGTTTTCTAAAGGGCTCAAAGGGAATTATTCCGTCGCTAAACCCAGCAAGGCAGACGCAGAGCAAGAGCCGGGCGCAAAACTGGTGTTCTTCCTGGGGATTGGAGGGCTCGTTTTTGTCCCTATATTCAAAGCGCTAACAGGCTTGCCTCCGTTTATGGGAGTGATTTTGGCTTTAGGAGCCCTTTGGCTTGTCACAGATCTCATGCATCATAAGTTTGAAAAAAGAGAGCATCTGCGTGTGCCCCATGTGCTCACACGAATCGATACTTCGGGTGTTTTGTTTTTTTTAGGTATTTTGCTTGCTGTCGATGCCCTGCAAACAGCCGGATTTTTAAAAGAGCTCGCAA
>JAHFTP010000040.1:8946-11660 GCA_023265495.1 Chlamydiota bacterium | reverse complement strand
CTTCCCATCCATGGAGGATGGAAAAAAATGATGAAACTGGATCTGGATGACAGGAAGCAGCGGCTTAATAATGTATCTCTCTTTTCCCACATCTGCTGCATAGAGACACTCCAAAGAGCTGGTGAGATACAAAGAGAAAAACCGTCTAAAAGAGGACTCATCTACAGGCTCTTCTTCCTGTATACTATGGATATAGGCTGCATAGGTAGAGATAAATTGTTCTTTGGAGAGGAAAAACTGCTCTTTGCCTACTACACCCGATGCAGGACATAAAAAAATAGTTCCTAATGCATCTAAAAGAAGAGTCATCTCTTGTATGTCTAAAAGAAAGGCATGCTTGATCCATTTGGAAGCTTTTAACTCACTTCCCTTATCCAAAGGACCTATACGCATAGAGCGAGCTGCAGCGTGTGTCATATCTTTCACACAATTGTTTGGCTGTTTTTCTTTTTGATACTCTTAAGCTTTTCAAAAAAGGCCTGTAAGAATAAAAAACAGATTCCCATGAAGATTAAGCTGTCAGCAAGATTAAAGACAGGATAGGAATATCCCCAAAATTGAAAGTGAACCATGTCTACAACATGTCCATAAACAAAATAATCAATGACATTGCCTACAGCGCCCGCAAGAACAAAGGACAATGCACTCTTTTTAAAGCTAGAAGCCTTGGAAAGGAGCAGATAAGCCCCCATTGCGGCAATGATCAAAATACGCAGGTAGAGCAAATACTGTTGCAAAGAGGCAAACACCCCCCACGCCGCTCCTTTATTCATGACATAGTTTATCGAAAAGTCGATCCCATGCCAGTCCTGGAATACCCCAATGCCTCCATAAGGATAACTTATGGAAGACCACGCCATCGGTGCTATGTGAGCCTGCGTCCATGCTTTAGAAAACACATCGACAGCAAGAAGTAGAAGACAAATAACACCTAGTACGATGGCTTTCTTGCTGGTCATTTACAAAAGGCCTTTTTCAAATTTTTCCTGCGCTTTTACGGTCATTGTAGCATAAGGCACAGCTTCAAGACGAGCTAAAGGAATATCTTCACCTGTGATATCGCAGACACCGTAAGTCTCCTCATCAATTTTTTCTAAAGCACGTTCGATCTGTCTTAAGATAGTAAATTCTTTGTTAGTGACTTGCAAACTGATCGTTCTATCAAAATCATCGGTTCCCTCATCAGCTTGATGCTGAGAGTACCCTTTCGCATCATCTGGTTTTTTCACTTCTTCACTCGCCCCCCGAACAAGATGGGTCATTTGGTCTCTAAGCTCTTCCAGTCTTTTTTTAAATTTAGCAATATCTTGTTTCTTTAATGCCATGATTCTATTCCTTTGTTGCAAATTCTTCTGGTGTTTCAGCTCCATCCTTAGGAGTTACTTGTTCCAAGGCGTCCATCAGCTCTCCTACATCTTTGAATCGTCTATACACACAAGCAAAACGAATGTAGGCTATCGTGTCTAAAGCTTGCAGGTGTTTCATAACAAGCTCTCCAATCTCTTTGGTGGAGACCTCTCTTACCTGCCTTTCCATGAGCTCTGAAGATATCTGGTAAGCAAGGGCTCTTGCTTGTTCATGGCTGATACGCGTGTGACGACAAGCGGCATCTAAACCTCTGACAAGCTTATCCTCTATGAAATCTTCATATCTCCCATCGCGTTTGTGCACTTGAATTGTGAGATCGATCGTTTCAAACGTGGTAAAACGGCGCAAGCATTTTAAACATTCGCGACGTCTGCGAATGGCATTAGTCTCCGTAGCGTTTCTAGAATCCGTTACTTTGAATTCTTCATGATGACAAAATGGGCAATGCATTATCAATCTCCCCTAACTTGATGATTTCTACACATATCAAAGTTTTTTTGAAAGGATTAATTGCCTAACTCGATGTTTGTATGCCAGACGCCCCTTAAAAACAAGAAGATTCTGATTTTACCTG
Organism: Chlamydiota bacterium; assembly: GCA_023265495.1. Classification (GTDB taxonomy): domain Bacteria; phylum Chlamydiota; class Chlamydiia; order Chlamydiales; family Rhabdochlamydiaceae; genus JAHFTP01. The sequence goes on along the minus strand of JAHFTP010000040.1, from coordinate 9,718 downwards.
CGAAGCACTATTTCCAATCCCCTGGAGGTTAATCGACTAAATTTTTTTGAATAAATCGTCCAGGATCGCCTCGCAGGAGATGAGCTCTTCAGAATACATAGTGGGTTTTAAGCCCATCGTGGTGATCATAGAAAAAAAGAGCTGCTTTTTTGTCTTCGTTTGTTTCCTAAATACTTCCATTTTCTTTAAAATTTCTTGTGCATAGGATTTATCGATAGCGAATGGTTTGTCTGAATATTTAATTTCGCAAAGAGTAATAGCTCCGTCTAGTCGGTCAAAAAGAAGGTCTATTTGCGCTCCCCCCTCTTGTTCATTGGCTTTGGGCACGAATCTCCAAGTCCCTGCAGAGGCTCCCGGATCGATTTTTAGTGCTTTTCGAATTTGGTCGATATGTTTATAGCAAGTGGATTCGAAGGACAATGCTGCCCAAGTTTTCCAGGTCGGCTGATGTGCTTGAGCCAACCAAAACCCTTGGTTAATGGATTTCCTAGAAACAACCTTCAATTTTGGTTCGATCCAATATAGATAAAACAGACTGTATTCATCATCAATTACATAATAGAGACCTTTATCTTTTCTCCCATAAGGGACAAGGCTTGTAATAAATCCGGCTTCTTCCAATTGATGCAATCGGCGGACAGTGTTACCACCATCAGGAAGTTTTGATTTTGTTATTAACTCTGCTTGGCCAATCCCATAGCGATATCCGGCAATAGTGCGAATCAGCTCAATATAAGGCTTTGCGTCTTCAAATAAAGATGCAAACAAGCGT
>JAHFTP010000040.1:0-8936 GCA_023265495.1 Chlamydiota bacterium | reverse complement strand
AAACAGAGCTCATCAATACATTGATGGGCAGAACATCCTTTTCTTACGGAAGACCAATAAAGAGGGACTCCGCCCAAAACGGTATAGAGATCAAGAATTTGTCTTCGATTGAGGTTGATTTTATATTCCTTTAGATAGCTCTCCGTTTCGTATAGAGAAAAAGGCTGTAAATGGATCGTCCGAGTTACTCTATTATGTAGACCCCCTTTATTATTAATAATTTTTTCAATAATCCATGATGTAGAAGAACCACAAATGATGAGTTTAATACGATCATCAAATACCCAATAACGATTCCAGTACAGTTCTAAAGCCATGATAAGCTTCGAACGAGGGGTCGCCATCCAAGGAAATTCATCGAAAAAGAGAACTACTTTTTGATCTTTGGGAATTTTATTGATCGCAATCGTGAGATCCTCAAAAGCATTAATCCAGCCAGACCGAGGAATAAGAGATGCGCCTTGATAAAAGGTGGTGCCAATTTGTTTTGCAAATTCAGCGAGCTGGTCTTTTAAACTTCCTTTCTGAATACCGGTGACGTGAAAAAAGACCGCCGGCAAGGAGTCTATCAGATTTTTGATCAAATAGGTTTTTCCAACCCTGCGCCTTCCATAGACCGCAATAAATTCCGACTTTCTTGACTCAAAAAGCTCCTTCAGAAGCTCCAATTCTCTCCATCTTCCTATAATTTTGCCTTTGACGCCCACACCAGTATTAACATTTTTATTTAACATTTAGCCACTCTCTTAATATTTGCAACTCTTTTCAGGATCAAATAAATACATATTGTTTGCATTGTTGCGCGGAGTTTGCAACCCCTATCCGCGGCGGATACGTAGCATATCCATTAAGTATCCGCCGAACATGATTTTGCAAAAACGGCGGATAATCATCAATAACAAAAAGTATCCGCCGCGTTTAAATCCTTATATCCGGCGGATACTCCAAAGAAGGCCAACCTCAGCAATGCTTGAGAGGCATCTTTCCCCGACTACAAAAACGCGTTTACCAATGGGCATAACGACAAATGCATCCGCAAATCTTTTTGTCGATGATTGTAGAAGGAAGGCGCTCCGTGGAAAATTGGCTATTTGAAACGCTCAAGATAAGCTTCCCAGCCCTCTTTTCTATAGATTTTGGCTTCTTCTTTTGAACTTTTTGCCTCGTAGATGCCGCGGCCTACAATGATCACATCGCTTCCCTTTGCTATCACGGAGGATGGTATTTGGTATTGTTGCCCTAGATGATCCCCACCTACTTGCCTTTGCACACCGGGTGTCATGTGAATAAATCGAGGGTCTTGCGTGAGCCTGCCCTGACAAATAAATCCTATGACGAAATCATCATAGAGATGAGCCATCTCTACCGCTTTTAGTGTATATATATCCGTTGCGAGGGAGCCCTTAGAGCTCATCTCTGCAAGGAGAAGCAAGCCTCGATTTTTAGCGCCTCCCACCTCCCTTAAGCCTTCTATAATACCGGGGCCCGGAACAATATGCGCATTGGTGATATCCGCCCAATCGGCAATACGATACATACCTCCCCCATACTGATGCTTGACCGTACTTCCGATATCTGCAAACTTCCTGTCTTCAAAAAGAAGAAACTGCTGTTTTTCTGCGAGCTGCTTGCACCGGGCAATTGTTTCCAAGGAGAAATCGTCTAAGATATCCACATGTGTTTTAAGAAGGCAAATCTCCTCTCCCACTTCTTGAATAAGAGCAAGGAGGGACTCACTGTTATTTACATCTGCCGACAGTGCTAAATTCGTTTTTTTTGTCTCCATAAGTTCCAAGAGCTTCCTAGCTGTAGCATTTGTACAAAGAGCAGCCCGCTCTCCGTAGGTAAGCTGTGTAGTCATGATTATCCCACTTGATGCTTTTGCAGAAACTCTACTACTTGCTGCTTGATTTCTTGTTCTATCTTTTTCTGTGCTAAGAGAATGTCTATAATGGCAATCATGGAAAGAAGAACATGGACTCGCAGTCCGCTTTGCTCAAGTCGCTCCCTCCCCCCTTGACAACGGTCCACTATGATAAAGACATCTTGCACTTCCAGGCCTTCTTGTTTGAAAAGCTCCACAGTTTCTAAAATGCTCGCACCAGAGGTGATCACATCCTCGACAAGAAGACACCTTTGCCCTTTTACATAGGAGCCCTCAATCATTTTCTTTGTGCCGTAGTCCTTTTTTTCTTTCCTTTGAAATACCATGGGAATGTCTTTTTCCAAGGAAAGACACGTAGCCAAGGGAATACCTCCATAAGGAACCCCACAGATAAAGTCAAACGACAGGCCTTGGAGCTTCGGGACAAATGCGGCGCTGATCATCTTTATAAGACGAGGATGAGAGACTATGAGCCTCATATCGCAATAAAAGGGGGAAATGATTCCACTTTTAAGAGTAAATAAACCAAAACGTATCGCTCCAATGTTATAGAGTTCTTGTACTATATCGCTTATGTGCATGCTACCTTCCTTATGTTGTTATGGAAACGAAGAGCGAGAAAAGGATCCCACATCATCCCCGTTGCTGTCATGGCTACATCTGCACCTGCTTGAAAGAAGGCAGAAAAATGCTCAGGTAGAGTAATCCCTCCCACCCCAATCAAGGTAAGCCCCAATTTTTCTTCTACGTTGATCTCGGCCGCATCTTGCATGAATGCAAGAGCCTCCTTGCGAATAGGACCCCCACAAATGCCGCTTGAAAGGCGAGTGGCTCCCAGTGCGGGGACACCTTGGTCATTGACCACGCTACGACTAATCGTATTGATCCCACTAACCCCTCGGATCCCCGCTTTTGCTGCCGAGATCATCACATCGCGCAGCCCAGCCTTACTAGAAAACAACCCCACCTTAATGATAAGAGGAATGGGAGCTATGGCTTTGACAAGGCGCGACCCCATCTCTAATACCACCTCCGGAGACATGTACAGACATCCCGCCTTTTTATCTACATTAGGACAAGAGAAATTCGCCTCGATGATAGGGGCTCCACACTCTTTTGCTAAGAGTGCTGCTCTCACAAAATCCTCTGTAAAGCTAAGATCTTGTCTTTCCGTCCCTACAATGGATACAACAAGCACTTGTCCTTTACGCAGATAGCTTTTAGCCTTTGGAATATCTTCTTGCAAAAAGGAAGGACTCATCGAGGGCATGCCAAAGGAATTCGTAACAGCGAGATCCTCTATATAAGAAGAGGGGGCATCTACCAAAGTTACAGGGGAAGAAGACGCCCCGGCAGAGAGCATACCACACGTGTTGACGTAGACCATATTGGGCAGTGGATGTGCAGGGTATGCCTCACTTCGGATCGTCTTGTAGGTGAGCACATCATAGCCCAGCTCTGCAGCCAGTTTCACCCACCTAGCATTGAGTAGAGGACCTGCCGGCACTCCAACAGCTGAAGCAATAGGGTATCCCAAAAAATCTTTGCCTGTATCCACTCGATTCCTCTGCGGGATCTTTCCTACAAAAAAAGGACCTTGCTGCGCATTTTCTACATAGGTCTTATGGATATCATAAATAGGAGGATTTCGAGGGAACCATTCTAGGAGATTATCGGATATCATAGATCTTTCCTTGGGCGATAACATAGCTTAGGACTCCTTGTAATATTTGTCCCTCATAAGGGGACCACCCACATTTTGTGTGCAGTTTATGTTTTTCTACTTGCCGTTTCTTATTTAGATCTACAAGAAGTACATCGTCTGAAGGGGGAAGACGAAATATCTTCTCGAGATTCTCCTTCATTAAGCAAACGACTTTCTGCAGAGAAATCCTTCCCTCATGGTGCGCGTGTAAAAGCAGGGGAAGTGTAGTCTCCACTCCTGGAATGCCCGACGGTGCTTTGCCGTAAGGCTGATCTTTTTCCTCTTGTGTATGGGGAGCATGGTCCGACCCAATGGAATCAATGATCCCGTCTCCTATTGCTTGCCATAGAGCCTCGCAATCTTCCTTTTGTCTTAGCGGAGGGTTCATCTGCACTTTTGTTCCCCAAATATCGTAGGCATCTTCTGTGAGGAAGAGGTGGTGCGGCGTTGTTTCTGCATATACAGACAACCCTTCCTCTTTTGCTTGCAGGATCAGTTGCAGCTCCTCTTTCGTCCCTATATGTAAGAGGAAAAGCCTTGTTTTATAGGTTCTGGCGAGGTCTATCGCTTGTTTCGTTGCCATGCAGGCTCCCTCTCTACTTCGAATCAGGGAATGCACCCTGGGATTTCGCTCGCGGGCATACTGTTTTTTTCTTTTCTCTATGAGTTTTTCATCTTCTGCATGGACGGAGACGATAAGATCATAATCTGCTGCTAGAGAAAAAACCTTGCGCAAGCTTACTGCATCGTCCATGACAAGCCCTCCAGTAGAAGAGCCCATGAAGACTTTAATCCCTATGACGTGATCTTTTGCTTTTTTGATTTCATCTAGATGGGCTTTATCTGCTCCTAAATATAAATAGTAGCGCAGCGGAACCCCCGATTCTTGAATCTGTTTATCGATCAATGCTTTCTTCTCTACTATTCTCTCTATAGAAATGGTCGGAGGGATGGTGTTTGGCATGTCAAACACGGTAGTAATTCCCCCATACAGAGCAGCTCTAGCTGCTGATATCCAGTTTTCTTTGTGCTCCATCCCCGGCGTTCTGAAATGTACATGGGCATCGATAAGCGCCGGCATGACGGTAAGGCCCGTCGCATCGATGTCAATGTGCTCCTTAGAAAATAGGGTGTGTGTGCCTTTTTTTCCTTCCAAGTCACAAACATTGCGCAAGGTAATCATAGACAAAAATCTCTTACCTGATCTCGTTCATACATTTTTTCACAATACTTACATTGCAAATGGATTTTGTCCCTGCACTCTTTTACATAGAAAAAGGTGTCCACAGGTTCCACTCGCGTAGTACACATAGCGTTAGGGCAAATAAGAACCCTTCTTACTATGTCAGGGAGGGTAGCTTTCATCTTATTTTGCACTTGATAACTCGAAATAATGCTAATCGTCGCCTGTGGGGCAAAAACAGCAATGTCCTGCGCCTCCCTTTCACTTAAAGACAGATTTTCGATTTTAATCAGATCTTTGACCCCCATGGATGTGCTGCGCAGATGGAGGCCGACATACACGGCATGCGGATGATGCGAGAGCTGCAAAAGTGCAATGATGCGCAGAGCTTGTCCTGAAGGGATATGGTCGATGACAGTGCCATTTTGGATGGCCGCTACGGTGAGTGTTTTTTTCATTCCCTACCTCAAGGTAGTTTTTTTAGTAATAAAGCTAGCAGAGCCTGCCTGACGCAGACTCCATTTGCAGCCTGTGTAAAATAGTGCGCATAAGGGGTCTTATCAATAGATGGAGGGATCTCTTGCAGGCGAGGCAGGGGCTGCAGGACTTTGAGTGTGGGTTTCGCCTTTTGTAAAAGCTCTTCCGACAACGACTCGTAGGCATTCGTCTGTCCAAGGTCAAAATAGCCTAGCCTCTCCTTTTGTAGGCGCGTCATATACAAGACATCAATTTTATCTATCACCTCACCTATCGTGCTATGAAAGGAGAATTTCACTCCTCTTTTACGCAGCTCGCTGCAGATAGCATCCGGCATAGCGAGATGCGGCGGAGAAATGAAATACAGGCGGATACCAAAATGGCTGCAAGCCATAGCAAGCGAATGGATCGTCCTGGCATGTTTAAGATCGCCTGCAAGCGCTATTTTAAGGCCGTCCAACTCTTTTTGGAACTCTAAAATAGTGAAGAGATCGACCAGCGTTTGCGTAGGATGTTGATTGGCGCCATCTCCTGCATTAATCACAGGAATGCCGGCAGATTCTGCGGCCAACCTGGCGGCGCCCTCGAGCGGATGTCTAATCACAATGACATCTGCATAGCTTCCGATGACTTTCATGGTATCATGCAGAGTTTCTCCTTTCTGCGCGGAAGTCGTTGCTCCATCAGAAAAACCGATTACCCTGCCGCCGAGCTTATGCATGGCAGCTTCAAAGGAGAGCCTCGTGCGCGTCGATGGCTCAAAGAAACAGCTAGCTAAAATACAGCCTTCCAACAGATGAGTAGAAGGGGTATTTTTCATCTTTCTTGCAAGTTCTGTGATGTAAAGGATCTCCTCTTTGCTGATCTCTTCTATGGAAACAATATGAGGATTTTTTAAGTAACGGGTCATTGTTTTCCCTTGGTTTGTACATGCTCCTGCCAAGACTTTACGAGAACCTGATCGGGGAATCTCTCGGAGAGACACTGCAAGAAGATCTGGGATATTTGTAAATTTGTGATAAGCGGAATATGATGGTCGATGCAGAGCCTGCGAAGCATAAAACCATCCGTTTGGGTGTTGGTTCCAAGACTGCGAGGAATATTGACAATGACATCTATGTTTCTTTGGGAAATCAACGTCGCAACATTCGGTTCCATCCGTTCACTCGGCTTATATACACAAATCGAAGCTACACCATTCCTCGAGAGGAAATCATGTGTCCCTTCCGTAGAGTAAAGTTCCCACCCCTTTTCTTCTAACTGTCTCAAAACCTCCAAAAATTTCCCTTTTTTATCTCCGCCGATGCTGACAAGAATTCTTTTGCCGGGTATCGACTGTTCTGTTGCTAGCCAAGAGGTAAAGAAAGCCTCTAATAAGTCATTGCCCAAACAGGCTACTTCACCGGTAGATGCCATTTCCACATGAGCTACAGGGTCTGCCCCTTTGAGCCTTTGGTAAGAAAACTGGGGAGTCTTTACTCCCACATAGTCCAATTCGAGTGTTTCAAAGAAGCCACCTTCATATTTCCCCATAAGAACTTGTGTTGCAATCTCTATGAAGTTGTGATGAGTGACCTTAGAAACAAAGGGAAAAGAACGAGATGCCCTCGCATTGCACTCTATCACTTGTATGCTATTATTCTTTGCGATGAATTGGATATTAAAAGGACCTGTAATACATAGGGCTTTGACAATTTCTCTCGTAATTTTCTTCGTTCTTCGGATTGTCTCTAAGTATAGCCTCTGCGGCGGCAATACGATAGTGGCATCGCCTGAATGCACGCCAGCGTTCTCGATGTGCTCAGTAAGAGCTTCTATGACAATCTGTCCCTCTTTTGCCACTCCATCTACTTCCAACTCCTTAGCATCGACAATAAACTGGGAGATCACAACGGGATGGTCGGGACTTACAATGGAAGCCTCTTTTAAATATCTGGCCAGCTCTTGTTCCGAAGAAACGACATTCATAGCAGAGCCGGAAAGCACGTAAGAGGGTCGGATCAAGAGAGGATAGCCCACGGCACGTGCAAATTTTTTTGCTTTTTCCAGGCTGGTGACACTCTGCCACTTGGGCTGGTCAACACCTAAGTTGTGGAGGAGAGAGGAAAATTTCTCTCTGTTCTCTGCCCTGTCTATCGAGGCAGCGCTTGTTCCCAAAAGAGGATATCCCCCCTCGTGCAGAGGCACCGCTAAATTGTTGGCCACCTGTCCACCGACGGAGAGAACAATTCCTTTTGGCGATTCAAAATCTGCTATATCCATCACCCGCTCTTGCGATAGCGCTTCAAAATAGAGACGGTCCGACTCATCATAATCGGTAGAAACGGTTTCCGGATTAGAGTTGATGATGATCGTCGGCACTTTTAGCTTGCGCAGCGTCCGAGACATATTCACCGCACACCAGTCAAATTCCACAGAAGAGCCAATACAATACGGACCGGAGCCGAGAACGATCACAGGGGAGCTGTCCGACCGGCGTACATCATGGCAGACGCCATGGTATGTTAAGTAGAGATAGTTTGTCGTAGCGTCAAACTCCCCTGCCAGAGTGTCTATTTGTTTGACGAATGGGACAACACCTCTTTCGATCCTATCTTTTCGGACTTTGAAAGGATCGCTGTTTGTCAGTTTCGCTAATGCCTTATCGGAAAAGCCTATTTGTTTCGCTGCCTTAAGTAATGGAGTAGTCATTGGATCCTTTTGGATCTGCTTCTCTACTTGGCTGATCTCTTGGAGGTGATGCAAAAACCAGGGGTCGATATAAGACATTTGCTGCGCCTCTACAACAGTCCCTCCCTCCCTAAAAAATTGATAAAGAGCAAATAGCCTTCTGTCTGTTGCTACCTGTATTTCTTTTTTAGGGTCATCCACCCTGTAAGGATAGTCGACTAGACAGCTGGCTCCAATGCTCAGCATACACACGGCCTTTTGAAGGGCTTCAGGGAAAGTCCTTCCTATCGCCATCACTTCCCCTACGCTCTTCATTTCCGTCCCTATTTTTCTTCCTGCCGAGCGGAGTTTATGGATATCCCAGCGAGGGATCTTTACCACAACGTAATCAAGGGCCGGTTCAAAAAAAGCACATGTCTTTTGCGTCACAGAGTTTTTTATGTCAGAGAGCCTATAGCCTAGAGCCAGCTTGGCAGCAACGAATGCTAGAGGATATCCCGTTGCCTTGGAGGCTAGCGCGGAAGAACGAGATAGCCTGGCGTTCATTTCAATAACGCGATAATCCCCATTTTGTGGGTTCAGAGCATACTGTATGTTGCATTCTCCAACGATCTGAAAATGTCTTGCGGCCTGTATGGCAACGGATCGCAAAAAATGATATTCTCTATTGGTGAGCGTTTGAGAAGGAGCTACGACAATGCTCTCACCCGTATGAATACCCATAGGATCCATGTTTTCCATATTACATATGGTGACAATATTATCGAATGCATCGCGAACGATCTCATATTCGATCTCTTTCCAACCAACTAAATACTCTTCGATAAGGATTTGAGGAGAGCCGCTTAATGCTTCTTTCGCTTTGACAGCAAGCTCTTGCGGTGTTTCTACCTTGCCAGACCCCAGCCCGCCAAGAGAGAATCCTGATCTCATCATAACGGGATACCCTATTTGTTCTGCAGCATGCATAGCGCCTTCTACGGAGCATGCACTTAGGCTTTTAGGGGTTTTGATTC
>JAHFTP010000039.1 GCA_023265495.1 Chlamydiota bacterium | reverse complement strand
GAGTTCATTACGGCAGCTGGAAATGCTAGAGAATTTGATGCAGCAAGAGGGGCATTTGAAGAAGCTAGAGTACGTGGATATGCGGATGCAGTTACCTATGGGGCTTTTGTTACGGCAGCTGGAAATGCAGGAGAGTTTGATGTTGTAAAAGGGGCTTTTGAGGAAGCTAAAGCATATGGATATGCGAATACAGTTATGTACAACGCGTTCATTACGGCAGCTGGAAATGCTAGAGAATTTGGTAGTGCGCAAGAGACCTTTGAAGAGGCTAAAGTACGTGGATATGCGAATGCAGTTACCTATGGGGCTTTTATTACGGCAGTTGGAAATGCAGGAAACTTTGATGCAGCAAGAGGGGCTTTTGAAGAAGCTAAAGTACGTGGATATGCGAATGCAGTTACCTATGGGGCTTTTATTACAGCAGCAAGAAATGCAGGAAACTTTGATGCAGCAAGAGGGGCTTTTGAAGAGGCTGAATCCTCTGGAAAATCCGATTTGATTACTAAACAATGCTGGATAGAAATTGTATCTAAAAGAAATAAGATAGAGGCTAAGGATTACTTTGATCGATGGAGAGATGAATTTATGAGGGCTTGCCCTCGTCTTCTTATCCATATCCGAAAAGAAGATAAAATAGATCTACATGGTTTTGCACATCACAGTGCTTTCTTGATGTTGCAGCATCTGTTAACAGAGCATAGCAGTGTTAAATCATGGGTGGTTATAACAGGAAAAGGAATTCACGGATCAAAAGAATGGTTAGCATTTAAAACAGCGCTCATTAATTCTATACAAGAAGATGAGATTCTCAGAAAGGCTTGGGAGATACAAGACATCCCGGGCAATGAGGGATGTTTTCGAATGATCTATAAGACAAGCTCTTCCTCTAGTTCTGCTCAATGCTCGGGTCTTACGCAACAAGAGGGTTCTAAGCTGCTTACTATTTTATAGACAAAAATAGACAATTTAGATCATATATCCTACTATAAAAAGGATATTTAATGAAGTTAAGTAACTAAGCAAAGCTTCAAGATATTATCTATAGAACAGCTTGGCGTTGGTTTAAGGCAGGCTTACTTCCGGTGCCTGCTGAACAGTTATCCAATGGGACTATCCTTTTATCAGATTCCAGATCGAGTGTCTTCCTCCGATCAAAAAGCAGATTTGGATGCTCAGGTTTCCAGGCTTTTCTGTTGCTGGGTCTGTAGAGAGAGAATGCGCCGGTTTCGGTTGTGATGGAGGTTGAAATGGTCATTATAAAGTCAATTGCTGGTTTATGGGGGCCGCTAGTATCGATGATCCTGATGAATCATGCGATCATGGCCGATGACTATTTTCGCCGTGCTGAATCGCTTGCTCCAATTGTGGGAAGGTCGATTGTCGTTGAGGAAGATGATTTATGCTTAGTAAATCGGTTAACTAAATCGTACAGGATTGCTACGGCTTTACATCAAGGCTTCGGTCAATCCCTCTGGGGAATAATTTTTGATGCGTACCAGGCCCCTATTCATAGGATCTTTATGACAGAAGATCTTGCAGCTTCTGCTTCCGTTCTTCGCAATCCCGGCAGCTGCGATATGTTTTTTGGTGTTGATGATCTCACAGCTTCTGCCTCCGCTAGCTTTCCTGCAAATCCTGCAGCAGTGAGTTATTATGCAGCGCACTGCCTTGATGATCTAATACGGTTTGCTGAGGTAATTGGCGCCATTCCTTTAGACTGTCCGGAAAGTTACTATCTATTTCCTATTGTAGTTTGGACAGCTGATGAGATTCTTCAGCATATCGAAAGAAGATTAGGACAAAAGGTTTATTTTCCCAATCCTTATCCCAATGAGTATGGAGTGATGACATCTCGGGGGATTGCTTCATACCGGGCTCTTCAGTCTCTATACCAGGCTTGGCGTATTAAACAACTCCTGCAAGGAATCGAAAACCCACGTGTTCTTGAGATCGGGGCTGGGATTGGTCGGACGGCCTACTATGCCCGCATGTTCGGAATCAGAGATTATACCATTATTGATTTGCCATTTTCTTCGATATGTTCCGGGTATTTCCTTGGAAGAACTCTTGGAGAGGCACAAATCCACCTATTAGGTGAGCCGCAAATAGGTAAGGAACAATGCATAAAAATATTACCTCCATCCACCTTTTTAGAAGGCAATGACTCTTACGATCTCATAATTAATGCTGATTCATTAACAGAAATGGATCCTGATGTTGCCCGGGCCTATTGGAGACGCATTGAGAAATCAACACCAATATTTCTCTCGATTAACCATGAGGTTAATTCTTTTACAGTTAATGAGCTGATATGTCAATCTACTCACACAGCTCAAGTAGAACGTTACCTTTACTGGATGCGTAAAGGGTATGTAGAAGAGGTTGTGCGGTTTAAGTAGTTTTGAGAAGCGCGCATTTTTTTCTAGGTGAAATTGCGCATGGAGCAGTCTTCAAGCAGCTGCTTCTGTATGGCTGTAGAAAGATGATGCTCAAGACATGTTTCGCAAACTGGGGATCTAAAAAATGCTGAAGCCAGTGTATCTTCGTTCTTTTGAACGTGAAATTGAAAAGGCCAAGAAACACGGTCTAGACATGTCCAAGATCAAGAATTTAATAGAGGATCTAATCAACGGAAAGCCTTTGGCTTTTCTCGATTTTGGGTTTTGCAGGCAAGGTGCAATCTACAGTTTTAGGTTTTTTATTAGAAATCTTCACAAGAAGAGGCCTTTTGAGATCGATCCATAGGATTTGGGTATCCTCTTTTGTATGAAGAGAAAGGAGCCCCTTAGGCTCTATTCTCCCATCGGGGAAGACATGAAGTTTCACGAGATTTGTATTTGTACTGTCCCACTGTATTTTACTCGTGCAGGAGAGTACTTCTTCCTGGAGCAGCTCTGGAAAGTTTTGAGGATTCCCTGTCTTGCATTGGAATAAAAATTGCTCCTTCACTTTTTTTATTTCCCACTCAAAATCACACTGATGTGTGAGAGCAAGAGCTTGTGTTTCTTTGATGAGAGTATAGAGTCTTTCTACGCTATGGGAAAAGCGATGGTGGTTGACAAGAGAATATAATTTTATGGAAACAAGACTCCCTACGAGGGTGATTAAAACAAGGCAGAGCATGATTTCCAGTAAGGTAAAATATCGTTTACTCCTCTGCATTATCTTCAGGGTCTCTCTCTATATGTTTAGGGTTTTTACTTTTTCTATAAGCTACTAGTTTATCTGAGGTAACGGAGATGTCCGTGTTATTGCGGATGGCTTTCACTTCATAGGGCTGTCCCCAGCCGTCGCTGAGCAGCTTAGAGACATCTTTGACAAGGCCCGAGTTTTTTAAAAATTGTTCCTTGTGTGCTACTACTTCTTCTATTGTGTTTCCTTTGGCTACTTCCAGGAGGAGAATGTCTCTGATTTGCTCTTTGCCTTTCTCTGAACGAAATGCTTTGCCCTCATCTAGGCTGCCTTTCATGTTGTAGCCTACTACGCTGCCGATTAATCCGATGAGCAGGATAACGATCATGATTTCTAGTAGGGTGATTGCATATTTTTTCTTTTTAGCGGGTCGCATAACGGTCCTCATAAATTATTGTTCCAAAAAGGATTGGACGTCGGTTAAAGGTAATAAAATGGCTAAGACAACGAGCCCTACAATAGCTCCAAGGAGCATGAGTAACGCAGGTTGCAAAAAAGAGGTGAGCTGAAGAAGGTTTCTGTCTAGCTCCTCTTCATATATGTCAGAGAGTTTTTGCATGGAGGTGGATATTTTACCCGTTTCTTCTGCTACAGAAATCATCCGTATAACGAGAGGGGGGATGAAGGGAGAGAGGCTGAGCAAAGTGCTCATCTTTTTTCCTTCTAATACGCCGAGCTCCGTCTCTTTAAATGCAAGGTCGAGGAAGTAGTGATTCAACGTTTTTCTAGAATAAGAGATTGCGTTGATGAGGGGAACCCCTCCGCGCAGCAGTAAAAACATGGTTCTGCAAAAACGAACTAACGCAGACTGCAAAGTGATCGTTTTCACCAAGGGAAGACCATAGAGTAAATGAAACAGTTGTTCCTTGCATTGTCGCCTGCGAAGTAGCAGCCATATAAAGGTTGGCACAGTGGTTATTATCATGAGGAGAAATGCTATGTGACTTCTAAGCCATATGCTGGTGTGCAAAATTACGTAGGTCAGAGGGTGTAGTGTCCTTCCTTCAAATAGCTCTTGCATCGAGGGGATAACAACAAAAAAAAGTACGCCTGTTACCAGCGTACAAAATGCCATAAGAAGGATGGGGTAAGAAAGGGTGGACATCAACTGTTTTTTTAATTTTTGTTTTTTGGCAATGAGGGAAGATAGCTGCTCAAAGGCATCTTCCAGTGCGCCGCTTTGCTCTGCTGCTTTCACAAGGGAGAGGTAGACTTCATCAAATGTTTCGGGATAGAAAGAAAGAGCATCAGAAAAGTTTTTTCCATTCTTGAGATGATCCAGCAAACTGAGGAAAAGTCTGTGGCAATCTTGTTTTTGGTATTTTTCTTCTATAGTGACAATAGCTTCGTAGAGGGGCAGGCCTGCGCTGAGAAGTTGGCTTAGCTCTCTGGTGAATGAGAGAAGGGTATTTTCTGTTAATTTCGTCTTTTTTTTGATCTCTTTTGAAGAAAAGTAGGTGAGATAGATTTGCTGTTTTTTCAATCGTTCCTTGGCAAGCAAGGATGTGTCAGCATTAATAACGCCGCTGATTCTTTTTCCCTGCTGTGTAAGACCTTTATAATGAAATATGGGCATTGCAATACTACAGCTCCTCACACCCTTTTGTGGCACGCAGCAGCTCAGAGAATGTGGTTACGCCCTCTTTAACAAGGTGTTTTCCGTCTTCTCTCAAAGGGATCATGCCCGCTTCCAATGCTTTTTTTTGTAGTTGGTGGGCATCAGCACTTTGCAGAAGTTGTTGTTTGATGGAAGAGGTAACGACCATGAGCTCATAGATCCCTCGCCTTCCTTTATAACCGGAACCATAACAGCTGCTGCAACCGCCCCCTCGGTATAGGAGGGCATCTGCAGGTAGGCCTAGAGCCACGCTCTCTTCCACTGTCGGCGTGTAGGCTATCTTGCAATGGGGACATAGGGTGCGCACAAGCCTCTGTGCTAAAATGCCTACGACAGAGGAAGTGAGTAAGTAAGGCTCTATTCCCATGTCTACAAGCCTTGTAAGGGCTGAAGGGGCATCATTGGTATGTAGTGTGCTGAAGACCATATGCCCCGTTAAGGAGGCTTGGATCGCTATTTCTGCTGTTTCTCTATCCCGAATTTCTCCAATCATGATCACGTCAGGGTCTTGTCTTAAAATATGTCTTAAGCCCGTGGCAAAGTCTAAGTGGATTTTAGGGTTCACCGCAATTTGGGCCATCCCTTCTAACTTGTATTCTACTGGATCTTCGATGGTCATGACATTTACTTCAGAGCTGTGAATGCTTGCGAGGGCACTATAGAGTGTTGTTGTCTTCCCACTGCCCGTGGGCCCCGTTACAAGGACTATGCCTTCTGAAAGGCTGATGATTGTGCGAAAAATTTCAAAAATGGGCTTTTGCATCCCCAGTTGTGTGAGGCCGAGCACAATGTTGGACTTGTCTAAGATACGAAGGACGATCCTTTCTCCATGGACACACGGGATGGTGCTCACTCTGAGATCGATTTCTCTTCCTCCAATTTTCAGCTTTATCCTGCCATCTTGCGGAAGCCTTTGTTCCGCAATATCCAAACGGGAAAGAACTTTAATACGAGTGATCAGCTGAGATTGATACTCTTTAGGAGGGGCATGTCTGGTTTGTAGGACGCCGTCTATTCTGTAGCGTATGCTGATGCCTTGTTCTTTGGGCTCAAAGTGGACGTCAGAGGCTTTTTGTTGAATCGCCTCTAACAAGATAGAGTTCAGCAGCTTTATAATGGGAGCATTGCTAGAGGTGTCGAGTAGGTCTTCTACCACATTTTCATCATAGGCGATACCCATCTGTTTATCGGAGGGAAGTGTAGCGATAAGCTGAGAAGTGACATCTTCTTTTTGGTGGTAGCATTTCTCTATAGCGTCATCGAGCGCTTCTTTTGTAACAAGTATTTCTTTGATTTCCTTGCCTGAAAGGGACCTGAGCTCCTCAATTGTTTCCAGACAAAAGGGATTACATATAGCAGTGACGAGCCTGCCATTTTCCTCTTCTATGGGTAGTATGTGTTTTGTTTTTGCAAAGCTGTAGGGAACAATGTGGATCTTATTTTTGACAAACGTAGAGCTTTGGACGTCGTGTGCAAAAGGGATCCCATAGCGGTTGCTCCATTCTTTGAGCTGATCGAGAAAGGTTTTTGTATCCGCTGAGAGGTTTTGCATAAACTACTTATGTTTGTTTAGGGGGCAAATAGGAGTTTGAGACTGTGTTCAAAAAACTTTCTGCTTTCTTTGTCCTTTGCTTCAGTGACTTTTCGTAAAAATTCAGGAATGTCGCCAGGTCTTTTTTTTAGCTCTTCCATGCGCAGCTTATCTAAGTTCTCTTGTGGATCCGGGACAATATGTGGTGTGATGAAGAAAAACATCTCTGTATTCGTATCTGTGAGCTGTGTGGAGCCAAAGAGCTTGCCAAAACCTGGGATTTCCCCCAAGAAAGGGATCCTCTCTTCATTGTCTATACTAGCCTTCCTTCTTAGACCTCCGATGATTACTGTCTGGCCATCATCGACTCTTACTTCGTTTTCAATATGTCTTCGATCGATGAGCGGCCTATCATTTTCTCCGGTAGTGGGCGTATCAAAAGTAATATTTGTCTGCAGAGTAACAGAGCTCTTTTCTTCATCGGAAGAGGGAGTTTCTTTTTCTGCGATATGAACAGTAGGCGTCAGTATGATGTTGATTCCGTATTGAGCTCTAGTAAAGGATTGTTCAAATGCGATTCCCTTGTTCGTATCGATGGGGGCGGCACCGTTATTAATAGAAATCTCTTGTACGATATTGATCGTCGCTGGAGTTTGGTTGACGGTAATGACAGAGGGGGCAGCATGAAATTGGATGTTTTCCTGTGTCATGAGGAAATTGTAGGCAAAGTCAATCTCCGGAGCTCTGCCTCTTCGTCCTTTATGGAATAAATATTCAAATACGCCTTGTCCTCTAGGGATGAAAAGGGAGGTGTAATGGGCCCCGTTTCTTTTGGTTCCTATTTTCAGGAGATTTAACCCAAAGCTATCTTGATTGTTGAGGCGTCTTTCAAAGAGAAGTACTTCAATTTGCACCATCTTTTTAGGGACATCTAGCTGCCTGAGCAGGTTTTTTATCTTCGTCAGAGAGTCCTTTCTGACTACCATGAGGAGATTTCCTGTTTTAGGGTCGGGTATGAAATGATCAGAGGCCTCTTCCACTTCTAAATGGGCTGTGCTTCCCGGTTTTAAGGGCTGTGGTGTAACGGGAAGTGGCTGTGTGGGCGAGTAGCCATCAGGAGTTTTAAATTGATTGCCCTGGGCGGAGTAGGACATGTCCAGGCTGTCTTTAGCCCCCTCCGTTGGAGAGGAGAGCAATGCATTGTATACTTTGCCAAGCACCTTGCTCAGGTCGCTGGGATCGCTATGTCTACAAGTGTAGATGTAAACGGTCATCTCAGCGGGGTTTTCTAGCTGCTCTTCCGTATCGTGAATGACCTTTTCTGCTCGGTCTACTACTTCTTCTTGCCCTATTAGGATGAGCGCATTTCCCTGTCCCAAAGAAAAGGCTACAAGGCCTTCTTGTTCATTTTTGACAAAGGGGGCCCTGTTCTTTTCCATGGTATCCCCAAAGAAGGAGGTAAGGATTTTTTCCATTTCCTTTACAGGCATCTTTGTGATGGGTACAACGCGGGAGGTCTTTCCTTTTCCCTCGTCCCATACAGTCTGATAAAGGGAAAGGAGCTTTTCTATTTCTTCCTTAGAAGAGACTAGGGCGATTTTCGTCCCTATTTGATAGACAAAGCTTTGCTTACTATCGGCAAAACGCTCAAAGAACTGTAAGGTGCTTTTGACCTGTTCTATTGGAGGGGAAAACACATAAAAGAGACGGCTATGGTTCGGTAAGAAGAGAAGGTCCTCTGGCTTTGAAGCAAAAGCCTGGATCACAGAAGGGTCTTGCTTGATCATGTAAAGCTGCTTGGCATAGGGGTTGATTTTCTTTACGCCGATGCCATTATGTGCGAGGATGATCTCTAATACCTCTCCCCAGGACTCCCTGGGGATGGGAATCATAGAATGCATATGGAGCTTAGAGCCAGCCAGTTCAGGTGGAACAATATAGAGGTAATCCATGGCTCCATATTCCATGATGAGGTGGGCGAGAGTGGTTTCTTCTTGGTCCCACAGGGCATACCCTTCCTCCTCTTTTTTTGCTTCAGAAACAACAGCTTCTCTCCACTGGTTTTCTAGACCTAGAATCGAGGATTTGATTGTATTAACCTCGGTGAGTAGCTGCTGGTATTGCTGCGGCGCAGCATTTGTTTGCAGGAGGTCGTGTACTTGGGTGTAACACTGGCTGAGGTTTTTTCGTAAAGTGAATAGATTGTCGTTTACCTGAGCGAGAAGTTGATCTATCTCCTGCCCGGAGCCTTGGAGTGAAGTTTTTTCCATCTGCTCTTTCTTTTCCTCGATGGTCTGTGAGGAGACCATAGAGCTACATACAAGCAGAGAGCAAAGAAGGTAGAGAGTCCTCTTATTCATGGCTTTCTCCGGGCTTACTTACGCTGGAGACAGAGAGTTTTTGTAGGATCGTGTTTTTTTTCTTCGTTTTTTCAGAAAGAGCTCCTTTTTTCTCTGTAACCACAGGGAGCGTAACGACCTGCATCTGCACTCTTTTAGCATCGAAGAGGTGCGCCTGAATAAAGGCCTGCCCCTGTTTTTTTTCTATGGAGTCAAGGACAAATAACTCTCCCTCAATGGCATGACTTAAGAAGTCCTCGATATCTTTCCCATTTTTAAGCCGGCGCCATCCCTTGGCTGTTTTCAGTACCCAGTCCCCTTCTTTGAGTAGAAAACGTTTCTGGCCAAAGCTGCAACAAACCTGCGAGGCATTTCTCAGTCTAATCTCTGAAGGAACTAGAGAAGAGAGATTTGTTGATTTAGGGGGGGACTGTCTCTCTATTTGAACGAGCCAAGGAGAAAATCCTTGTTCATCCCATACCTTTATCGAGATCTCTTTATTGGACAGGTTAACCACCTGCGCTATAGGGTTGTTTTTGCTCTGACTTATCTGAGATAGGCTTTTCCATCCATCCTCTTTCCACTCCAGAAAATCCCCTTTGCCAAGGAATAGAATAGTGCTTCGATTATTTCCGGGGATCTCTACTTTTTGCTTTTCTTTGATAGGAGCATAGGCATTGCCCCCGTACTCTTTGATAAATTGATCATTTCCCCAGCATTTAGCTTCCTGCAGATGATGGAGATAGCCTTCTCCTACTTTTTGCATTTTTGCAGGGCTCTGTATAGCTAGTAAAAACTGCGTTTTTTCTTCTATGAACGCAGCGATTTCCGTAGAAGGAGAAAATAGCCCGGCCTCTAAACAGATTTTGTCTCTATCCGCTACGATGGGACGGACCCAGAGAGGAGTCTTTTGCTCGGAAAAGCGATATTCCAGAAAGGAAGAGCCTTCTTTCCTCACAATATCTAAAAATACTTGCTCTCCGCTCAGTAAGACTTTGTGTTTGTTCGTATTGCGCAGGGAAAGGAGCACCGTCGCCTGTTTGGGTTGGCAGTCGGGTCTTGTGTTCACTCCTAAAAGTAGTATTTCTTCAGAAAGCTGCGCCAGCAGAGAAGAGCTCGATATCCCATGCAGGGACAAAGCCCCCTTCCCAATATTGTCATAAAAAAAAGAAGGGGCATACAATGTGCTATCGCTTAAGCGGGAAATAGAAGAAAAATCTTGCCTTTGCGATCGCACGCAGTAGACGAATACATAAGCGATACCGACAAGGGCGGTTATCACCCAAACACTTCTATTTGCAAGGGTTATAAGGTTGTCTACATGTACTCTAGACGAAGCTACGATGATCAAAATCATCCTCAGTAATTGGAAAATTGTAAGCCGTGAGTGTAGATAATTTCATAAAAAAACACAAAGGGATCATTACAAAAATGCAATCGATGGTTGCTAAAAAATGAATTTAATCTTAAATTGATAATAAGAAGACGAAACTAGAGCGTATTGCTTTTCTTATAAAAGGAAGGGAAAATAGCCGGTTAATTGTGTTTATATATAGCAATGCAAAGCTACTTAAGGAAGGGAAAATATGGATCCAAATAAGCTCAAAGAGGGTGTTTCCGTGAAAGAGATAGAGAACTTTACCAAAAAACATAGGTTTGAAGTGTTTTTCTGCCTGGCTTTTGTCCTCGCCTGTTTTTTTAGTTTTGTATTTTTTTCTTCGTGGACAGTGATTATAGCAACACTCGGTGCTATCCTGGGTGTAGTCGCCCCAGCTAAACTAGATATGATGCTAAAGACGGCTTTTGCTTTTGTTTTCAAGCAAGAGCAGGTAGTACAGCTAGTTTTAGGGGTAGTAGGCCTCATTTTGTCCATCTTCCTCCCCCCGGTTATTTTCTTTGTAGTAGGGGTAAGTGGTGGCAAGTACCTGCATAATACGGCACTTGACCTGTTTGCACAAAATAAGTAATGCTTGAGGTTACTTAGTCTGAGCTACAAGAGCTTGCAAGCTATTTTTCCTGATAGCTGCAAAGTCTTTCAGTGTAAGATCCTCACAAATAAAGCCTTGCTCTAAAAAGTGGCGTGCTTCATTTGAGGTGAATGTACTTTGCGAGGGATTTTTGTCCCAGCCCGCGATCTTTTCCAGTTCTACCCAAGCTTTGAGCTCCTCTTCTACATGTCCCATCTTATGTTCTAATAGGGCTATGCGAAGCACGTTCATGGCATAGAGATAGGGGCCAAAGGGGATCTGTTTATTTTGCTTTTCCCAGAAACTAGGGTCCTTTTCCAGATCGCTCTTGAGCAAAAGAGCTTCTTTTAAGGCTTGCTGCCATTTTTTTTCTGCTATAACAAACGAAGTTTGGGAATATCTACTGTAGAAAGGGCATTCTGCCTGTGTGACACGGAGCAGATCTTTCGAGTATTTACGAGCTGAAGAAGTGTCTTCCTCAATCAGCAGTTTTTGTGCAATGCGCCCCGCAAAGAGGGCCTTGACACTAGGGTCTTGTTTGCATAGTTGCTCTATGATGCCGGCGTCTGGCTCAGCTCCTTTGAGCCATTTGTCAATAGTGGAGATGCTGCTTGCTCTGACTGCTTTTCCATCTTTTGGCTTTGCTAGAAATAGGCTTACAATCAAAAGGATAAGTGCAGCAGATAAGCCATTCATCAGGGGCTTTCTTCTCTGTGCGATCCAATGCATAAAAGATTCAGAAGAGAAATGGACGAAAAACCAGTCCTTAATATCTTGTATTTTCATAAAAGGCCCTATTATTTTATGTAAATAATAAGGCCTTAGATAAATATTTAGAAAGGAAAATAGTAGGGATTAGCTCGAGTTCTTGCCTTATAAAGCGCAAGCGCGTTCTCTAAGATAGATGGGAGTCTGTCCGGCCTTGAAGTGAGGTGGTAATAGCCGAAGTCTGCTCCTGGAGGTGTCTGTAATCCCTGGTGTTCCAGATCTGCCCAAACACCGGTGTATATGGAGTTCCTAAAGTGTCTTTGGGAAAGATCCCCCGCTTCAC
>JAHFTP010000038.1:7045-11793 GCA_023265495.1 Chlamydiota bacterium | reverse complement strand
CTCAATGATGTTAGACAGCTCTCTTATGTTGCCCGGCCAAAAGTATTTCTCTAGCTTTTGGACGGCTTCTTTTTGGAAGTATTTTTTCCGTTTTTGATTTTCCCTGCAGAATTTATCTAAAAAGTATTCTGAGAGGGGTGCAATATCTTCTTTTCTCTCTCTGAGCGGTGGCAGCTGAATGGGGACGACATTGAGCCTCTAGTAGAGATCTTCTCGAAACAGCTTTTTTTCTATGGCATCTTTCATGTTGCGATTGGAGGTGGCTATGATGCGCACATCGACTTGCACCGGCTTGCTTCCCCCCAGTCTTTCAAACTCTTGCTCTTGTATCGCACGGAGGAGCTTTGGCTGCAGCTCTAAGGGGATCTCAGAGATTTCATCGAGAAGAAGTGTGCCTTGGTGGGCGAGCTCAAAACGTCCTATCCTGCGATTTAATGCGCCGGTAAAGGATCCTTTTTCGTGGCCAAAGAACTCCGATTCTAGAAGGGTTCCAGGGATTGCTGCACAGTTTACTCTAATGAAGGGCTTTTGTGTTCTATGCGATAAGTGATGAATGGTGTTTGCTATCACTTCTTTCCCTGTGCCTGACTCTCCGCTGATAAAGACACTGGCGCTACTTTTTGCAATTTTTTCTACGTCGAGAAGGATTTGTTTCATGGAGACACTTTGGGCTATGACAATACTCTTATCTAAACAGTATTGGGAGATTACTTCCTTCCTGAGGAGCTCATTTTCTTCCAGTAGAGATAGGTGTTCTTCTGCCCTCTCTATGACGGTTTCTAAGGAGTCTGAGGGGAAAGGTTTGATGAGATAGTTGAAAGCGCCAAGGCGCATCGCCTCTACGGCATTTTCTATGCTGGCGTAGGCTGTCGTGAGGATCGCAATGATTTTAGGGTGGAGCTGTTTCGCTACTTTCAATACGTCGATCCCGGAGAAGTCCGGCAGTTTGATATCGCAGATCATAAGATCAAAGGCCTCTTGCTGTAGGAGATCTATCCCTTTTTTTGCAGAGTCTGCCACTTGGTAATGCCATTTTTTTCTGCAAAACACTTCTATAAGGAAGGTTCGCATCAGGGCGTCATCTTCGACGAGTAATACTTTTTCTATGGCCATGGTTTACCCCCTTATCGGAAGTGATATAGTGAAAGTAGTCCCTTGGCTCTGCCTGGATCTGACATCAATTGTTCCTCCGTGAGATTGGATCACCTTATATGTTTCATAAAGGCCGAGGCCGGTGCCTTGCGGTTTTGTTGTAAAGAAAGGGAGAAAAATCTTTTCTATATGCTTAGGGGCAATCCCTTCTCCTGAGTCTGTGATGGATAGACAAAGGGTGTTCTCTTGCTTTGTTAACTCTATTTGTATGGTGCCCACCTGTTTTATCGACTGGCAAGAGTTAAGTAACAGGTTGTGTAGGGCTGCATAGACCATTTGTCTGTCGAGCCAAGCATGCAGGGGCTCTGCTTGTGCATTGAAGCTGATGGTGATGTTCTTAGAGAAATGGGGGCTTACCTCAACGGCCTCCATCAGTTCTTTGACAAGGGGGGATATCTCTACATTTTTGAGCTCGGGGGAAAGAGGCCTTGCATAGGAGAGGACATTTTCTACTAGGCGGCTGATGGTTTTACTCCCTTCCACAATATGTGTGGCCATCCTTGCTTGCTGCGGCATCTCTTTTAGGTCTTTGCAAAGGAGTGAAGCAAACCCTTCTATTCCTCCTAAGGGGTTGCGTATTTCGTGGGCGACGCCGGCTGCCAGCTCCCCTAGTTCTTGGAGTCTGGTCCTAAGACTTTCCTGCCTTTGTAAATTCCTTCTTTCTGTGATGTCACGGATCAGCAAGATGATTCCCGGTTGCAATTTGTTGCTTGCCTTGACAAAGCTTGTCGATATCTCTAGCTCTTGCTCCTCTTTGCCTTCACTTGCGTAAGATGCATAGCCCAAGGGGGAAGAGGTGTGACCCTCTAACGCTTCTTTCATGGAGAATCCAAAGGTCGTATCCGTAAACACATCCCAGTATCTTTTAAAGAGGACGTCCTCTGCTCTATGGTGTAAGAGCTTTTCTGCAGATAGGTTGTATGTGGTGATCAGTCCATTTTTGTTGATGAAAACAATCCCTTCGCTGATGTTGCAAAGGATGCTGTCTAGGTAGGCAGTGACCCTCTCTAGTTGTTTGACTTTTTCGTGTAGAGAATTTCTACTTTCTTCAAGCTCCCTATTGACGTCATTATATCTCTTTAGTAGCCTGATGTAAGCTTGTTTTACTAGTAATGTCTCTTCAGAGAAAGGGCGGAAGGCAACAGCTATGGCATCGAGGACTTCTTTGACGCTGCGTGAGGATTTAGCGAGGTGGAGGGCCTCTTTTAACTTAGAAAAGCCGGGAAAGATGTTTTCTTCTGTTTGTGGCATGTGTTCCTTGCGTAGAGACTGGTGCCCTTATATGTCTACTTAAACCATTTGGGATTATGTTTAAAGGGATTCGTTATCTGTTTTGCTGTTTTCTTTTTCTTCTTTCCTGCTCCAGCATGGAAAAGTCGCAGCAAGAAAAACTCAAAGAGAGAAATGCACACAAGGAAATGATCTATAGACATTTCTCCGATAGAAACTTTGCAATCGATACGCCAAGGCAAAGGGCAAAAGAGCTCTACCCCTGGGAAGAGGGGTATGTCACCACCTCTGCTACGATCACAAAAGAGCTCTTTCGCTGCAAAGGAGGAGAAAAACATAGCCTTCCTTTAAGAGAGGAAAAAGAATTTGTCTATCCCATTTTATTAGATCTCTTAAGCTTCATTCAGCAGAAGACCGGGTGTAATGTGGTCATCACTTGCGGACATAGGTGTCCTTCCCATAATACTTTTGCCGATCCTAGCGCTTTTAATCAAACCTCTAAACATATGATAGGTGCAGAGGTCGATTTCTATGTACAGACCAGGGAAAACCATCCGGAAAAAGTGGTAGATCTTGTTATGCAGTACTTTAAAGATGCCCCCTTCTATAAAGGGAAAAAAGAGTACACAACTTTTGAAAGGTTGGACCTCAAACAGACCAATGTTTCGACTTCCCCCTGGTACAACAAAGAGATCTTAATCAAACTCTATAAGAAAGGGGAGGGTAGAGACAAAGATAATAAACACCCTTACCCCTATCTATCTTTGCAAGTGCGTTTTGATAAGGAAAAAGGGGAAAAAGTCACCTACAGCCAAGATGTAGCCACACAATGTTACTTGCAGTATTGATCTAAATCGTTTTTTTCTCTATCCTGTCTGCTTTGCCGATGTGGTGGAATGGTAGACGCGGTAGACTCAAACTCTACTCCTAGCAATAGGGTGCTGGTTCAAGTCCGGTCATCGGCATTTCGCCGGACAAAATCTCATGAAAGAGGGTTTGTCCGTTTTTTTTATCATAGGGACAGCTGGAGACTAGCTCCTTTAGAGGCGAGAGGAAAGCTGCCTCTTTTTTCCAAAATAATTTTGCTCTGCTTTGAGAGTCAGGAGTCTTTTAATGAGGAGATGGACGTTGGTAAATGGATCTTTTTTAGGGTCATTGTACTGTTTGGAAATCAACAAAGACGCATGCTTGCAGGCATCGTTAACCAAATGAGCAGTAGATTTAAAGATTTGTACCCCATCTTTGTCGTAATCCTTAAATCCGGGTAATTTTTTTAGGGCCTTCAGCATTTGTTGAGGATTCCCAAAGCCGGATTCTCGGAATTGGAAATGGAGAAATGGCCATATTTCAAAACAAGGATTTGAGACGATTGGAATGAATTTTCTGGATTTGCACAGCTCAATGGCCTCTATAAAGGCTGAAAGCTCGTTATCTCGATCAAACACACAAAATATTTGGTCATACTTTACGCCATCTTCTTTAGATTTTCGCTTGGCCGTATTCACAATGCTTTTGGGATCGGTTCCGTCCCCTTTGCATATGTGAGCATGTACTCGCAGATTTCTTGCAAATTCACAAAGATAGTCTACTTCTGTTTCTCCTTCACACACCACTAAATCAAGGGGGGAGTAAAGATTATCAGGCTTGCGATAGGATTGGATCGATATTTTTTTTGTCATAAGAAACGAAATTTTCCTATAAATGGAAGTGCTCCATAACGACCTTGCAGGTATCCTTTTCCAATCGCTTCTCCTTTACGTGGTTTAAAGTCTAGAAGAGAGTAGAGGCGAGAACCTTGGGCTTCATCTTTTTGGACAAACCAAACTTGATCCCTTCTAAATAAATCACTGTCTAGTAATGAAGTGTCATGGGTGGTAAAAACAAGTTGGGCGTTTTTTTGATTCGTTTTCGGATTGTGAAAAAGCTCTATTAAATACCTGACAATGTTTGGATGAAGATGCAAATCAAGCTCATCAACGAAAAGCACCAACCCTTCGCGCAAAGCTTTTAACCATCCTCCTGCTTGAGAAAATAGCCTTTGAGTCCCATCGGATTCATCCAGAAACAGGTCGAAAAAGACTTTTTGGTCAGAATCAAGCATTTTGTGTTGAGTTTTTACAGCTGTTTTTTTCAAGGGAGGCGTTTCTTCCTCTATCAATTGAAAGTTTTCAATCCCAATATCTGCACATTCCATGAATTTATGAATCCAAGGCATTGTGTTAGGGTCCTTCAGAAATTGAAAAGTGAGATCAGGGCTAAAATAAGTTTCCTGTGTGGGGCTAGTTTTTAATAAGATGACCAATTGATCCCTAAACCAAAGGAAGATGGATTTCAGTTGCTCACTATTGAATTGTACGGCTGTTGAA
>JAHFTP010000038.1:0-7035 GCA_023265495.1 Chlamydiota bacterium | reverse complement strand
GTTCTTGTCATTTGTTCCCAAACCTTGTGCTCTCCTTTAAAACCAGGTCCTTGATACCAATCATACGTTTTCGAAGATGAATCCCATTTTCTTGTAAACCAGGTTTGGCGATATTTTTTAGGGTAAGCATAAAGCTCTTCTCTGATGACTTGATCTTCTGTAAGGGCTAAGAGGTAAGTGAATCGTGTTTGATCACAAACAAAATCGACAGAAAATTCGCTAGGCTCATTGGGGGATTTAGCATTGAGGCGAAACGGTTGCAGGGGGATTTTTTGTCCTTCTTGAAAAGAGGTAGAGGATAAGAGGATAAATTGTTGTAGGAAATAGATAGCCTTAATTAGGTTACTCTTGCCCCCCGCGTTTGGCCCATAAATTACAGCTGAGCGTACTAATCGTTGATTTTGAGCGAATTCCAAGGTGTTTGATTCAAGAAGCTCTGATCCCTTGCCCGCAGATAGATCCAGGGTTTCTTCTTTCTCAAAGGATCGAAAGTTTTTGACTGAAAATTGCAATAACAATGGCTCTTCTCCTGTATATTCCTTGTTTTTACCTTATTTTTGCATGTTTTCTGCAAAAAGTCAAGTAATTTTATAAATTTCACAGGAAATCTATAGAAATAAATGCTTGATAAGGCTTTTGAGCCTTTTGCTAAATGCTTCAGCACGGGGGATTTTATAAAGAATTCAAGCTTGCGGATTTTGTGCATTCCGTTGACTAAGTGGTTCGATGATCGTTCGGTCATTGGCATCTATCATTTTTTTAGCCTATTGATTTTCTGTTTGATAAGGTGGTCTTTGGATGTGCGTAGGTATGTGAGTTTTTTGTATAGAAAGCCTTTACCTAGACGAGAAGCCTTTTCTTTAGTATCCTATGGGGGACTTCTTAGTAGAGAGACTATGGATTATTTAAAAAAGTACACCTTATTTTTATTTGATTTTGACGGGCTTTTAGTAAATACAGAGCATTTGCATTTTGAAGCGTATCGTCTGATGTGTAAAAACAGGGGATTTGCCCTGTCTTGGGATTTTACCAAGTTCTGTTCTATCGCTCATAAAGATGATACAGGGCTACAAAAACAGATTTATGCGGAGCTTCCCTCCCTTCATCAGATGGAGAGCAACTGGTCGATTCTTTATGCAGAGAAAAAGGCATATTACCAGAGCCTACTCCAAGAGGGCAACCTAAGTGTTATGCCAGGTGTTGAAACGATGCTTTCTCATTTAGCTTCCCTCGATAAAAAAAGATGTGTGGTCACTAACTCTACAAGAACACAAATCGATCTTATCAAGGAGCGCCTTGCTATCTTACAAACGATTCCTCACTGGTTTACAAGAGAAGATTATCAAAGGTCAAAGCCCGCACCTGATGGGTACTTGAAAGCTCTGTCTACTTTATCCACTTCTTCTGATACATGCATTGGATTTGAAGATACGCTCCGCGGCTATACGGCGCTCCAAAGAGCATCCATTCCAGGGATTGTGATTTCCTCTGTTCTCTCCGAAGAAATGAGACAGAATCTCCTAGAGCAAAAAGCGGAGATTTATTCTTCTTTTACTGAGCTCTTATAAGAAGTCTCCGTGCTGGTTTCTTACTTTCAGTGCTTCGTAAAAATAGCGTTTGAGGGATTGTATCACATTTTCCATAAAGGTATATCCAAACGATAACTCTATTATTTGCACGATAACATATGGGATGTTACTGTGCAGAAACCGTGTTATCGTATTCATTTGCAATGTGTTAAATTTTGTTCGTGGACCTCAAGGAAGGATAATGCACTTGCATTAAGAATAGTCCGTGGGCGGGAGCTGTCTGTCCGGCTTTTGATCGATCTTTGGCTGCAAAGATCGCTTTCATGCTTTCTACTGAAATCTTCCCCGAGCCTACGTCTAGTAGCGTTCCGACAATATTTCTAACCATTTTGTAGAGGAACCCTTCTCCTTCAAATTCTAAGCAAAGTAGGCCATTGGATTCGCTGATGTCTAACCGATGGAGGGTTCTTACGGGGTTTTTTGCGGCAGCGCCTTTATGAGCTTCATGGCTAAAGGAGGAGAAGTCGTGAGTGCCTATGCACTCTTTGGCTGCTTGTCTCATGAGGGAGATGTCGATAGGCCATCTGACGTGGTAGCTGTAGTGCCTGCGAAAGGGGTCTGTGATGGGGGATAGGTGTACGTAATAATGATAGATTTTGCTTGCAGCACTATACCTCGCATGAAACTGTGCATCTACCGGGTCGATGGAAAGGATCCGAATTTCTGTAGGAAGGAGCCCATTTAACGAGGCGAGGAGTTTATGACTATCTACCTCGGCAGGGGAGACGAAATGAGCTACTTGCCCCCTTGCATGGACGCCGGCATCTGTTCTGCCGGAGCCTACTAAGGCGATCTTTTGCCTTAATGCGGTGGTAAGCGCTTTCTCTATGAGGTCTTGGATGGAGGGGGCATTTGATTGCACTTGCCATCCTCCAAAGGGTGTGCCGTCGTAGGCGATGAGTGTTTTGTATTTGTACAAGGTCGTTTCCTCAAAATGCTTTCTGCTAGAGATAAATCTTGTTCTGTGGTGATTTTCTCGTTCTCGTAAGATCCTTCCACTAGCTTTACTCTATGACCGAGACATTCTACCAAGGAAACGTCATCTGTGACAGTCAGATTTTGTTCTTTAGCTTTAGCAAAACCTTTTTTTAATAGATCAAGCATCATGATCTGAGGAGTTTGCACCTCCCACAGCAGCGCTCTTTCTAATGTTTTTTTGACAAAACCATTTGCGGTTACTTCTTTAATGGTGTTTTTGGCTCTGACACCGAGGACGGCGGCTCCATATTTACGCCCTTCTTCTAGGACATGGATCAGATCCTTTTTTTCTAAAAGGGGCCTTGCACTGTCATGGATACATATGAGATCGCAATGGGGGTCTATTTTTTGCATGCCGTTATAGACAGAGTCTTGTCTTTCCTTTCCTGGCGTTGCAAAGGCTACTTTTTTTGAGTCGTCTGAGAATACAAAAGCAAAAGCTTCTTCACAGACTACGACAATTTGTTTGATAAAAGGACAAGATATAAACAGATCAAAACTGTGTCTGGCAATCGGTTTGCCATTGAGAAGAAGAAACTGTTTAGGGGCGACGCTAGAAAAGCGCACGCCTTTCCCTCCGGCAAGTAGGATCACGGAGATGTTGGCGCTGTCAAGAGAGGTCATAAAAATTTAGTTGTGCATGTAAGCTCTAGCAGAATAGAAACTCTATTCTGCTAGGGCAAAAATAGATCAATTAGGATAGGTGTTTGCTGACAAGTTTTGTCATTTCAAACATGTTAATGGATTTTTTTCCGAGCACTTTAGATAGTTTTTCATCTGGATTAATGAAACGCTTGTTTTTTGTGTCTTGGCACTTATGAGACTTAATGTAGGCCCATAGTTTTTTTGTCACTTCTGTACGAGGCAGAGGCCCTTTTCCAACGACAGCAGCTAGGTCCTCGCTTACTTTCATCGGTTGCATGAATTTAGATTGTGCTTGTTTTTTTGCCATTTGGTTACTCCTTATATGGTTCTCAATAAAGGCCTATCCACACCTTTACACCAATGTTATTGGGATAGACTTTCGAGGATGCAATTTCTTTACCTCGAATGACAATTTGTAGCTGTCTCGAGATATTATAGTCAAAAAAAATCGTTGTCTTCCCCATATTTCTCTTGGATTTGTCTAGAGAAATTTTTCTTAAGATTTTTACTGTGTGCTTGTTAGGGTTTTCTCCTTTTTTTCTTTTTTCTTGCGAATGCCCACCCGATTTTTCCTCTTCAAGTCTATGAGTTGGATTTTCTTGCGTTTTAGACGGAGCCCATGGCAATGTGGATTTCAATATTTTGCAAAACGCGTAAGGGAGATATGCAGTTGGAATCTTTTGTGTCGGAAGCTTGTGCTTTATTAAATGATGACATCGATGTGCTTAGCCGCTTAGCAAAAAAACTTGCTGGCTCTCCTACCACAAGAGAAAAAATAGCAGTTCTCTGTATGGAAGAAGGGATAGAGCAGGACGCCTTATCCACCTCTTCTCTTACATTAGAAGAACAGCTCATTGTCTTGTCTATCTTTGCTATTGGCCAGGCAGATCGACTTTTTGGTGAAGACGAATTTTCTTTTGCCTCCCTGACAAATAAGCAAAAGAGCCTTGTGCAGACATTGCTTCCGGTAGAATCTTTTTATAAGGAAATGGGAGGTCTTGTAGGTTATCATGTCCACATGATACGCCACCTATGTCGTCCTGAGCTTCGTTTTGATGTGACATCTTGTGAGTATCTCTCCCCTGATCCTTTGGATATTTCGCTCCCTTCGGAGGACGTCGATGAGATGTTATATGCAGGATTAGAGGCCATGGGATCTCTTTGTGAAATTTATCCCGTTGGTGGAGCTGCGGATCGGTTAAACCTCTTAGATCCTCAGACGGGAATGGCACTGCCGGCAGCAAGGCTAGAGTTTTGTGGGATGACGCTGCTGGAGCGGCTTATCGAGGACCTGCAAGCCAAAGAGTATTTGCATTATAAGCTCTTTGGCAAGCAGGTTACCGTGCCTATTGCTATGATGACGTCTCAGGAAAAGGATAACCATCAGCAAATCCTTTCCATATGCGAAGAAAAACAATGGTTTCATAGAAAAAAAAATAGATTTTTCTTTTTCTGTCAGCCGCTTGTGCCCACCATGGACAAGCAAGGGCAGTGGGGGCTATCGGGTCCAGAGCAGCTCGTGCTCAAGCCCGGAGGGCATGGTGTCATTTGGAAACTGGCTAAAGATGCAGGAATCTTTAGCTCTTTACAAGCGGCAGGTGTTCGCAAGGCCCTAGTGAGGCAAATCAACAATCCGATTGCGGGCGAAGATTATGGCCTTGTGGCTTTTTGTGGATATGGGCTCAAGGAAAATAAGCAATTTGGTTTTTGTTCCTGCCCAAGGCAGGTGAAGGCTGCAGAAGGGGTCAATGTACTCGTCAAAGAAAAAAAAGGAGCTGCGCACAGTTACACGTTAACGAATATTGAATACTGCGATTTTCATAAATATCGCATCAAAGATGAGCCTGTTTTTGATGGCGGTTTTTATTCAAAATTCCCTTCCAATACTAATCTTCTTTTTGTCGATATTCAGGCTATTGAGGAAGCTGCAAACGCAAGCTCACTTCCCGGTGTGCTTGTGAATTTAAAGAAAATGCTCGTGAAAAATAGTGAGGATCAGTGGCAGTGCTTAGAACTTGCAAGGCTAGAATCTACCATGCAAAATATTGCAGATTGTTTTTCTTGTAGTTCGTTCTCTTCAGACGAAGTTCCTTCTCTTCCCGCTTATATCACCCACAATGAGCGAAGAAAAACCATTTCCACGATTAAAAGAGAATATGAGGAGGGATCCTCTCTCCTAGAGACTCCGGAGGGGTGTTTTTTAGATGTGAGGCAAAATACAAAAAATCTTCTCAAAAACTATTGCGGTTTTACTATGCCTAAGTGGAAAGGCGAGGAAGAGATCAACTATCCCTCATTTCTTTGTTCCTATCATAGCGCTTTGGGGCCCTTTTACTCGATCATTGCACAAAAAATCTCTAGAGGCATCCTTCATGAAGGAGCAGAACTTGAGCTGTCTATTGCAGAGCTTTCCATGAAAGATGTTGATGTGTCGGGCAGTCTTCGCATTATAGCAGAGAATATTATGGGCAGCAGGAATGCCTTTGACGAGCTCGTGTATGCAGAGCAGTCAGGTAAGTGTGATCTGAGCCATGTATCTATTTGCAATGAGGGCGTGGACTATACAAAAGAGAGCAGTTTTTGGAGAGGGTCGTTTCAAAGAAAAGAATCCTGCACAATTGTGCTTGAAGGATGTGCGGAGTTTTGTGCTTATGATGTGACTTTACGGGGAAATCACTGCTTTCGCGTTGAAGATGGATGTCGATTGACTGTAACGGAGAAAGAAGGTCGCCTCATTTGCCATAAAGAGACCATCAAGGAACCAACCTGGTTTTGGAAGTATTCCTTTAATGAAAGGAAAAAAATCACTCTCCACAAAATAGTAAAGCAGAAGGTGTAACACCTTCTGCTTTACTGCAGACTTTCTCTATGAAATAGAATTAGACTGTTGCTGTTGTTTGAGTAAGTTCTGGAAGAACTTCGCTGCTTGCTGTAGCTGTGCAAGTGGCGCTTTGTGCACAAACTGTATTGCGGAAAAGCACGTGGGCAACGGCTCCTGCTACTAGGCCCAGAGCTCCAACAATAAAATATCCTTTATTTTGCACAACGAATCTTCCTGCTGTTTCAAAGTATGGTTTTACAAATTGTGCTACCTTTTGTGCGTAGGAAGCAATAGTTTGTCCTACTACCATTACACTTCTTCCAACCCACTGAGCAGTAGAAACAGTGGCGGTAGCAGCTTGAGATGTGAATTTAGCAAATCCTTGGCATGCGTTGTTCATTGTGTTTTGAATATCCATATTAACCTCCGTTAGGATGATGATTCTCAGGGACTTTCCCCTTTTTTGAGTGAGGTCCATTATATCGCCTACTCGATTATTGTAAAGAGTATGTTAAGTGTTTATAAATTAAAAATAATAGTAGTAATTAAAAAAATAAATAGCACATCCTGTAAACATAAAATTTTTTTTTATCATTCGTGTTGTTATTGATTGTATATATTATATTTAACTTATCATTGCAAACTGATAATTATAACAAATTAGATTGTGCTAGTTTTTTAATTTATAATAAGGGGCTGGCTTTGTGGGGGTCGGCTTTCCATCCTGATATAGATCGTGCTGTTGGTCCAAGACGTTACAAAGACGGGATTGATGCGGTGCCTTCTTCCTGTGCAAAGGCTAGAGAGGTTCAAGCTGTTTTCTGGACGCAGATGGAAGCGAAAGTGCATGCAAGAATCTAAAAAACACAAAGGGGGATCTAAAGGGGGTGCGCCAAGATAAGGCGTACCGATTAAATGGGTGAAAATCCCATCTGGACAAGCGAGGCCAGCATCCAGAACCGAGTCCTTGGACTCTTGACGGCAACGTCCGGGGCTAAGCGT
>JAHFTP010000037.1:10428-11843 GCA_023265495.1 Chlamydiota bacterium | reverse complement strand
TTTTTGCAATAAGGCGGCTATCGCCCCATCGATGGTATCGATTTCTTTTCTGCTTTTGTCTATAAAATCCATGTATCAGCCTCGTATAGACCAAGAAGTTGCAGCGATGTTGTCCATGGTTTCATCTCCTCCATACAATGAGATAGCGCCAGCGGTAAATGCTCTTTTTTCTCGCAGTCGATGGTAAACCTATAGGCAAACGGCTTGTCTATGATGGGCCTCGACTCAAGTTTTGTTATATTGATCCCTTCCTTTTGTAGCAAATAGAGGACCTTAGCTAAGGCCCCCACCTTATGCTCTAAAGTAAAGAGAATGGTTGCTTTATTACCAGTCTCTTTTTTTTCTTCTTTGGCAATGGCCAAAAATCTTGTGTAGTTGTGAGAGGTGTCTTCAATGTTTTCTGCAAGTGAAGTAAGCCCATAGATTTCCCCTGCTTCGCAGCTTGCTATGCAGGCAGTATCCAGCGCTTTTGCTTGACTTGCTAAGTATTTAGCGCTGCCCGCCGTGTCGTAGAACTCTACTTTTTCTATCCAGGGAAATCGGCTTAAATATTTTGTGCATTGTCCCAGCGCTTTTGGATGAGAAATCACCTTTTTTATGTTTTGTATTTCGGTCGGCCCTGCAACGAGAAGGCAATGATGTACTCGGTAGTAAGACTCTCCTATAATAGACAGGTTCTGCAAAGAGAGTTCATCATACACCTCATAGATCGATCCAACAATGCTGTTTTCTATGGGGAGGATGGCATAGTCTACTTGCCCTTTCTGTAAAAGGGCAAAAGCATCAGAGAACGTCTTGGTGCCAATAAACACAGCTCCGGCATCAAAAACCTTCTTAGCACACAGATAGCTGAAGGCGCCCTCTTCTCCTTGATAAGCTACAGTCTTATGAGGGCTCATGCTGTCTGCTCCAGTTTCATCATCAACTTGGAATACTCTACAATTACAGTGAAGACCTGTTCTATAATAAAAGGGCTGATCTGCAGCTCCTTTGCCATCTCCATGAGCTGCGTGAGTTGATGGCTTTCTCTTGCTATGTCTGTAATGGAAAGGCCATGCAATGCTTTTATTTTGCCTATCTCCTTTGTGATTTCCAGCCTTTCTGCGATGAGCGTGACGATTTCTTTGTTGATGCCATCGACTTGCTCTCGTAATGTGTCTAGGTTCATATCGTCCTCCCAATAGCAAGAGCCACGAGGGACAGTTCTTCTTTGAGTTTTTTCATCTCCTCCGGAAGAAGGGATTGACTTCCATCACATTTTGCCTTTGCCGGGTCGTTATGCACTTCGATGAGTAATCCATCTACGCCTAAAGCGACAGAGGCCTTAGATAGGAAGGGAATCAGATCTTTTCTCCCTGCCGCGTGGCTTGGATCTACGATGATAGGAAGATGTGTGAGGGTCCTTGCCATAGCAA
>JAHFTP010000037.1:0-10418 GCA_023265495.1 Chlamydiota bacterium | reverse complement strand
CCCTCTCACATAAGATCACTTGATGGTTTCCATGGGCCATGATGTATTCAGCGCTCATGAGCCACTCCTCAACAGTTGCAGACATCCCTCTTTTTAAGATGACTGGCTTGCCACACTTTCCCATTTCTTTGAGTAGGTCGAAGTTTTGCATGTTCCTCGCCCCTACGCGGAGAATGTCTACATGTTCCGCCACCACGGCCACGTCGCGTATATCCATTACTTCTGTCTCTATGACGAGTCCATGCTCTTTTTGTGCTTCTCTATGCCATTTAAGGCCTTCGAGGCCAGTCCCTTGGAAGCTGTAGGGAGAGCTTCTCGGCTTGAAAGCAGAGCCTCGCAGCACTTTGATCCCCATTTTTTTGAGCTCTAAGCTAATGGCTTGTAGCTGCTCAGGGCTCTCTATAGCGCAAGGGCCGGCCATCAAGATAACCTCTTCTCCGCCGATCTCTACATCTCTTACGCGGATGATGGTTTTACTCTCTTTCCACTCTTTGCTTGTGAGCTTAAAACCCTTTGATGTGGGGATGACTTTCTTTACGGATGGAGAAGCTCGTAGCTTCTCCATCAGATCCGTCCCGGCGTTCTTTTCTACGCCAATGACAATCTCTGTAGAGCTTCTGGATAGGCAATGTCCTAGGCCGCTATTTCTTAGCAGCATTTCTACGGCCTCTATTTCCTTTTGGGAGGCCTCTTTTTGCATCGTGATAATCATATTTTATTCCTATTTACTAACTTTGTTAAAAATGTACGTAATAACCTGGAGCTCTTTCCCTTCTTTTTGAGGGGAAGCTTCAAGCAAACAACGGATGTGAGGGGGTGTTAGGTATTTTTGGCTTAACAGCCAAAATAGAAATAAAAAGAATAAGCAAAGAGGCAAGCAGATGAGGTCTGCTTGTTAGCCAGAGAACGGATCTGGTTTTGGCTAGATTTCATAAAAATACAAAATTCCTCTTATTCATGCCTTGATTATATAACAAAATATTATCTATGTCAATAGTTTTGTTTATCGTTGATTATAAGCGAGTTAAAATCTTACTTCTATGAAATTCAAAAAAATTGACTACTTAGTTAGATTTCATTAAAACTGAGTTGAGGGTGTTTAGTCTGTAGGTGGTTTTTATGAATGCTATTTGTTTTTCAAAAACGATCGGGATTATTGGCGGAGCGGGCCCGATGGCGAGCTCTTGTCTATATAGAAAAATTCTGGATATCTGCCAGAGGGAATACGGGTCCAATGATTATAACGAATTCCCTCAGATCATACTGATAAGCTATCCCTTTATCCGGGGAAATCCGGAGAAAATACAAGAAGATTTAGCTCTTTGCCTAGCAAAATTAAAGGATGCAGGCGCCTTTGTGGTGTGCGTAGCCAGTCACTCATTTCATGGATATCTACCGGATATTGCAGGCGTCACCTTTGTTCACATTGTCAATGAGAGCGTGAGTGAAGCCGCGGCTACAAATATTTCCAGAGCTTTAGTTTTATCGGCACAGACGACAAGGGATCTTAAGCTCTATGAGCAAAAAGGCCTTCTTTGTGTCTATCCTAATAAGGCTGAGCAAAAGGAGGTCAGCCGCATCATTCGAGAGGTAGCAGGAGGGGTGGTCTCTGCCGGGCAGGCAGACTCACTTAATAAGATGATCATTAGAGCAGGGCCCGTCGATGGAGTGGTCCTTGCCTGTACGGAGCTGCCTGTTGTTCATGAAGCCTTTCCGTTGTCTGAAGACTTGCCCATCATAGATGCCACTGAGGTATTGGCAAGAAGGCTGATCGAGCTGGCACGCTAAGAATTGACTGGCCATCCCAGAGAAGAGGTTTTTTTATGAGAAATAGAGGAAAGTATCAGATATCCTTAGTACATCTTCTCCATAGAAGTGCCGCTACTAGGAAGATCGGCAAAAAAACCTTTGCTGTTCTACTTTAAAAAAAGGGTACTTCTTTAGTAGATTGAAAGCAATACCACTCAAGGGAGGTTTTTCATGTCGTTTGCCGATATCCAAAAACAGTTAGGAGATAATGCGGAGCATTTTTTAGGGCATGTTTGTAAGACAGTGGCAAAGGAGCAACTGCATCTTCCGGGTCCCGACTTTATTGATCGTATCTTCAGCAGTTCGGATCGCAATGCGCGTGTCTTAAGAAGTCTGCAAACGATGTACAATCATGGAAGGCTTGCTAAGACAGGGTATTTATCGATCCTTCCGGTAGACCAGGGGATAGAACACTCTGCCGGAGCCTCCTTTGCAAAGAATCCAGAGTATTTTGATAGCGAAAATATTGTGAAGCTCGCCATAGAAGGAGGATGTAATGCCGTTGCCTCAACGCTTGGTGTTTTAGGCTCAGTAGCGAGAAAATATGCACATAAGATCCCCTTTTTATTAAAACTCAATCACAATGAGCTCCTCTCTTATCCCAATAAGTTCGACCAGATCCTTTTTGCCGGCGTAAAGCAGGCCTATGACATGGGCTGCGTGGCGGTCGGTGCTACGATCTATTTTGGCTCATCTGAAAGCACAAGGCAGATTGTCGAGGTAAGCAAAGCCTTTGCAGTGGCCCATGACATGGGCATGGCTACAGTCCTTTGGTGTTATCTGCGCAATCCAGCCTTCAAAACGGTGCAAGCAGACTTCCACGAATCGGCCGACCTCACAGGGCAGGCTAACCATCTCGGAGCAACGATACAAGCAGATATCGTCAAACAAAAGCTTCCCACCTGCAACGGAGGATTTAAGGCTTTGAACTTCGGAAAACAAACAGAGAAGATGTATACGAGCCTGTCTTCTGAGCACCCTATCGATCTCACCAGATACCAAGTCATTAACGGTTATATGGGACGCATCGGCCTGATTAACTCGGGGGGGCCTTCCGGAGAAAATGACTTGAGTTCCGCTGTAGAGACCGCTGTCATTAACAAAAGGGCAGGAGGCATGGGGCTGATATCGGGAAGAAAAGCCTTTCAAAAGCCCATGAAAGAAGGGGTAGCTCTACTCCATGCCATCCAAGATGTGTATCTCTGTAAGGAGGTGACCATAGCGTAAAAAAGATTCTCAGAGTTGCTTTGCTTTAAAGTGTTTTCTTTGCAAGACCTCCGGCAGTGAAATTTCTTAAAGCGCGCGAAGCTCCATTTTGGTATTTTATGGGTAGTTTCGCAATTGATGAGGCCCTAATGTCCCCTTGGTCTGTATTAAAATGCATAGAAAACAAGGGAGCTCTCTCTCCTTATTTCATGATTTTCCAAAGCTGTCTCATGGGCTTTTCCCGTCCAGAAAGATGTGTTTTCTTTCCCTCTTTCTGTGAAGTTTTTTTCTTGTCGGAGGATGGGCCATCCCAGGGAAGAGGTTTTTTCGCAGGGGGAGTGGACTCATCATTAACGGGTAGAGC
Source organism: Chlamydiota bacterium (assembly GCA_023265495.1). Classification (GTDB taxonomy): domain Bacteria; phylum Chlamydiota; class Chlamydiia; order Chlamydiales; family Rhabdochlamydiaceae; genus JAHFTP01. Next base: position 7,039 of record JAHFTP010000037.1, on the reverse strand, counting down.
TCCTACTTTATTTAGTAGCTCGCCAAGGACGGCTCCGGCGGCGCCGCCGCCAAGGGATCCGGCAAGGGACTTTTGCTGCCAGGCGAGGAGCGCTGCAATCTTTGCTGTCGCCTTTGTGGAGTTGATCTGGACGTTATTTAACTTCCCTTTCATGGGGATGTGCATAACATAGTCATCGGGCAGGTTTTTTATGCCAAAGGCCTGCCGTAAACACTGGGCTGTGAGCCCTAGAATCATGTTGACCTGGTCTTTAGGAAAATTAATCTTTCCCCAGAGGGCCACGTCATAGGTGCTGGCAATGAGGATTTCTGTCCTCTCTACGTCGAGGATGCCTTGCGATAAGGAGAAATCGATCGGAGCGAACCACAGCTCTAAGGCATCTTGCTTAGAAAGTTGTCTCAGTTTCAGAAGGCCTAGCGCTATGTTAATATTTCCTTCATTCTTACAGTAGATCTGCCCTAGCTCCATCCGAGCATGGGGAAGTTTTGTAGCAGATAAAGAAAAAGGGATCACAGGCATAGAGAAGCCTTGCTGATCTATCTCTATCGTAATCGGATGTTTGGACGTGATCGATGAGATAGAGAGGGGATTTACTTCTTTTAAGAAAAAAGAGCTGAGCTCCTCCGTCATGGTCACCTGCGCGTAGATGGGCTCAGATAGGGTGAGGACGCCTTCTGTGAGCTTTCCTGCCATAGAGGCCCGCGTATTGGGGGAGTTGATGTTCATGGAGATGGGGCCCGACGCCTTCTGTAGATCTACGCTGATGGTAGCGTTGAGGTCTGTTCCAAATATTGTAGAAAAGGGGAAGTCTGTTTTACCCAGGGCCCTGCAAAAGAGATCAAGAGAGAGTGTGGGGAGCTTTTGCATGGAGAGCTTCACCTTGCTCTGCATAAGGGAGAGGTCGAGCTCATTTTGTTTGTTTAGATAGGAGCTGAATGCTCCCTCTAAGGAAATAGATCCATCTGACCGAGAGGCTTTATTGTTGCCTTGCGAAGAGGAGGTCTGTGAATGTAGCTGCACCGACAGGGCAGAAGAGCCTGTTTTATCTACCGATGCGGCCATGTTTTTTAATGTGACCACCTGTCCTGTCCCATTTTCTTGGAAGGAGAGATCGGTATTGTCTAATTTTGCTGCGATCTCCACAGCGGATGGGTCTGCTAGGAGGCAGAGGGACGTACTAGAGCTCCCATCAGAGCAAGTGGTTTTCTTCACAGGAACTTGGAATTTGGAGACAGAGATGTTGAAGGTAGTTTTCTCCTTTAAGGAAAAGGGCCTCTCTATGGGATTTTGCCCTGTGATGAGCTTGTCGAAGAGGGGATAGCTCTCGGGCGTCACAGTAAAATGGATTTCAAAGGGACTCTGCACGGAGACAAAAGCATCGGTCCATCCCACCGTTCCCTTCAAGAAGAGAAGGGCACTCGTGGCCTCCAAGGAGATGTTTTTTTGTTTGGGGTCGTATTGCACTTGCACTTTAGCGTCGACAGTGGAACCGAGGATCTTCTGCAGGCGGTTTTCTTTAGAGAAAATGCTTTCTACGGAGGCTAGCGGTATTGCGTGCAATGCTATTGTAGAGGAGAGCTTCATCAGCTCAGAAGAGAACGTGGCATTTTGCAGAAAATTTTCTAAAGAAAGATCTAAAGCCACTGTTCCGGGCTCTGTAGCAGCAGCTGTTTGCAAGTTAGCTGCCATCTTCAGCTGTAAGAGAGGTTTTTTTCCATCGAAGGTAAAGGCGGCAAGGCAGCGATTTACCGTTGTACATACGGAGGCATCGCTATTTTGCAGAGTGAGAGTCGGTATGGAGAGTTTTCCTTTGAGAGCATTTTGCAAAAGGGCTTTTCCACTGAGCGAAATCGTCATGGGGTCGATCTCCATTTGCAGGGTGGAGGGGGCGGTCAGATGAGGCCTCGCCGGGCTGCTGAGCAGGGAGGCGATGAGTTCGTCAGTGAGCGATACGTCAAAGGAAAGAGGCTTCTTCAGCGAGAGAGTGTCTTTGCCTATGTCTAGTTCTGCAAGGGCAGATAACTGGCTACTTTGTACGTCTACTTTCAGTTTATGTAAGGTGTCGGCCACAAAAACCATAGATAGGTTGTCCAGGGAGAAATTGGATAGAGTAAAGAGCTTTTCAAAGCGGAGATTCCCTAGTTGCATGGTGCCGGTGGCTTTGATTTTATCTGATCCATCCAATGGAAGGACGAGCTCCGTTATGGTGAGACGCATCTTTTCATTTTGCGTCAGAGAAACTTCTTTTTCTAGGCCGAGAGCGGAGAGAAGAGAAGGAGAAATGGTATATTCCAAGGCTACTTCCCCTTGCAGGGAGAGTGTATCGTCTAATGTAAAGGAGGTAGAAGGTAGGGAGAGTAGTGGAGAGTGCAAGCTCAAGCAAATCGAGTTTTTGTTTTGTTGGACCGAAGAAGACACCTTAGCGCTGACGTTGGCTCCTAGGATGTCTCTGAGTCTTATAGCAGAAGGATTAAAACTGTCTAGCAAATCTGTTGGCAGAGACTGCATGTCTAGAGATATTTGTGTCTCTCTTTTTTCATTTAATGGGCTTTGTATAGTGGCGGAAGCCGAGAAGCTATTCAACGCACTTTTATTGCTGCTCACACTGCCGGTGAGGGAAAGAGTGCATTCTTCCTGCAGCCTATCGCAGGAGAGTGTCGCTTGCAATGGGGATAGAGTGAGTGGGGGAGCGGAGATCATTTGTATGGTAAGCGGAGTGCTGGTGACGCCCGCGTGCATCTGCAAATTAGCAAAGTCTATTTTTTCTTTTGTAAAGGGAAGAGAAAATTGGTCTACTGTGAGAGAAAAGGTCGTATTGTTTGCCAGGCAGAGTTCTTTACGCGATAACAGCCGCTCAAACAAAAGGGTGGACAGCTTTGAGGTGCAGGTAAGGGATAAGGAGGCCGGCTCTGTAAGTAGGATGCAGTCGCCCTGCGTTGTGGCCGATAGCTTGGCTTTCATATTCTGCGCACTAGCGCTCAGCTGCGCTTGCAGCCTGTCTTTGTGGTAGTGGCCATCGATCTGCATGTCCAGGTTGGGGCCGATGCCTTCAAGTAGTATGCCCGATAGTGTCGGATCGAAGGCTGCGACGATCTGATCTAATGCTCGCATAGGGAATTGAGAGAGGCTCAGCTTTGCGCTCACAGCGATGTTTTCTGCATGGACGTCTTTCACTATTGCTTCTAAGAAGATTTTCCCCTGTTGATTTTTTTGCGTGGATGTCGCCACTAAATTTGCTGAAAGCTGCGCCCTGTCTTTGGGAAGAAAAACAGTGGCATTGATGCTCTGAAATACAATCGGTTCTAATCCTTTGCTGGCCACTTCGATCGTTCCCTCTGCTGCCAGAAAATTTCCTGTGATGGGGAAAAAAAGGTTTGTGAGCGCCCTGTCCAAAGGCAGAGGGAGTGCAAATCCTGCCTTTTGGATGGCGGGGACGGTTACATCTGTGTGGGTGAGGAGGTCTTTAGCTATTTTCACATGCGGCTTTTGTATTAGGACGTCACCAAAGTAGTGGTGATCGAAAAGGATGCTTATAAGGGAAGCGTCGGAAGAGATCTGCTCACACCCTGCCGCCAGGGCTGTATCTAAGGAAGTAAATGCCACATTCTTTATCTGCTGGGTGCCAAGCCACGAGAGGCGGATCTCCTCTATTTGTAAAGAGATATGCCCTTTTTTCTCTAGGAAGTGGATCAGGGCATTTTTTCCCCAGGATGTGGATACGACCCAGGGAAGAGCGCCCACTCCAATGACACAGAGGACGGCTACGCCCGATACAATAAGGCTCACTTTTTTCCAGATAGAAGCTCTGTTTGTCATCAATCACCTCAAATAACGTTCATAAAGACCCAAAGCTGCAATGGTCTTTGCATCGTTTATCTCTCCGGAAACAATCATATCGAGCGCTTTATCCAATGTCAAAGGGAATGGGTCTATCTCGTGGGAATCTTCTCCCACAAGAGGACTCCTAATAAGGCCTTTTCCTAAGAAAATATGCAGATATTCTGTGCAAAAGCCAGGTGTCGTATAAAAGCCGCCAAGAGCTATGAGCTCGGCGGCTTTGTATCCGATCTCTTCTTGCAGCTCCCTCTGTGCGCAGAGAAGCGGAGGCTCTCCTTCTTCTAAGGTTCCTGCCGGGATCTCTATAATCACCTTTTGAATCGCTCTTCTCCACTGCTTAATACAGAGGATCTCTCCCGTATCCATGACGGGGATGATGGCCACAGCGCCGGGATGTATCACCACATCAGAGACGATGCTTGTCCCTTCCGGAAAGGTAATTACCTCCCTGTGCACGGAAATAATCCTTCCTTGAAAGAGCTTTTCTTGTTTTTTCTCTGCCGTGCGTTCTTTGGCAGCTTGGATATCCGCTTGTAAGGACATAGGGGCACCTTCTAAAAAAGAGGTTTTTGTCTCCAGGTTTGTCTATAAAAGACAATGTGTCAAGTTCTAGTTACCAAAAATGCTTACGGGAAAGAGGGAAATCTCATACACTGTGAGCAAAATATTTAGTCCTTTAGAAAACTTCCATTTTTTTTGGGAATAGAAAAAAGTCGTAAGATGTTAGTAGTTAATAAAATGTAAAAGATTGTTTGACAAATCGTCCAATATATTATACAACGAAAGATGAATGGTTGGAAGAGCAGCCGGCAAGAAGCCAAGTGCAGATTCGCCAGCGCATAGCACATATTCAAGATGATGGCCATTTCGGCGTTCACAAGGATGTATTTGATGATGTGTGGGAATTGAGATGGAACAATGGAAGGCGTATTTATTATGCCTATATTCCAGAGAAAAAATCCTGCTACTCCTTGGAGGAAATAAACATGTCTCGTTCAAAGAGTAAGCGCATTGTAAAACTCAGGAAAGATACAGGCATTAGAGCAAGCAATCCTAGGGAAGAATTGCTTGATGAACAACTCATTGGCAGAGCTGTTTGGGAGTGTCTAAAAGAAGGGGATTCTGAAGGAGTGATTGAGGTTATTGCAGCCTACCTTGAAGCGGTAAATAAGACAGAGATCGCGCGGCGGTCTGAGGTGGCTCGTTCAACAATGTACCATACTCTCAAGAGTAAGAACCCTACCATTAAAACATTAGCGAAACTAGTTCATGCTTGTATATAACATGGTTTTCAGTCGTTCTATTGCCTCTTACTTCCTCGGACAGCGGACTAAATTTACGCTAGAGATTCATAGCATGAAGTAAGTCTTTATGGTCAAAAGCTGAAGCCATGCGTTCTATTTCCGTGCTTGGAATTTGAAAACGCCTTGCTTCTTCTTTCCAGCCGCCTACAGCTTTCCCCATTTCTTTAGCTATTTTCTTAGCTTCTTTTTGAGTGAGTCCAAATTCATCTGCTACGGATAAAGCAAGGTCAAGAGATGCGGTGCCATCATAAAGATCGATAGTTGTACTAAGAATGCGAGGCTTTATTTCTATGGGTGTTGGATTTACATCATACATAGGAGAGAGCCTCCATCCCTTGAATCGCTCATAGAGAAAACCATGATTTCTGAGATGATCATCTGTATTGGAAATAAGAACAGTGAACAGCATTCTTTTCCATAGATCAATGATATCTTCTTTAGGGAAAGCTCCATACTGTCTTATTGCATCTACCATCTCTAAATAGCTATGTTGTTCATTGTCCTTGGCTCCCATCATGCTCATTGCAGAGAGGAAGGGTATCCGCTTGGTAAAATTGCGATCAAAACGTCTGATAATGAGTATGGGTTTGTTAATAATGGATTCAAGGCGCCACTGTGAAACTTTTAAACCTGCTTTAGCCGCTAAGCTTAGTGAGGTAGCCTCCCACAGCACAGTGGAATACTCATCGTCTCTTCTCGGGAATTTTGCCATAGCTAGCTGGCCATCTCTGTCGCGTACAGAGGCTTTTGGTCTTGCCCCACCGAGAGAGGATCCGGGTGCTAGAAGAATTCTAAGATCTTCTTCGCTTTCCCTATCATCAAGGAGGTTCTCCGTTGCAGCGAGTAGCTTAGGTAGTGCAATCAGTGGAGGAATGGCTGTAACATCGGATAGTTGGTAAAATGGGCCTCCAATAGTTTTACAAAAGCGTAGAGCTCCTTGTCTTGATTCATCATAAACGCCTAGTAAATAATCCACTTCAGTAAGAGTCCTTGGCTCTGTGCTTGAAATACGTGCAAGACGTGCTGCGGCCCGGCGCATTAAAATCCGTCCCCATCTATCCGGTGCTGAATCTCCAATTGCTCCAAACATATTTCGGTTTATATCGGTGTGATAAGCTCCATCTGTTAGCATAAGCGCAGGTTCTAATGCAAAGCGTTCTGGGTGTGTGAGCCAATTTCGTTCATATTGAAACGAGGCCCCTTCCTTTTCGCGAGTGAGGCGAGTCCAGAGCTGTCCCACATTGTGAAGGTCTCCATCTAGTTCTACATATACATAGGTTTTTTGTTCAGACATTGTTAGCCTCTCCAGATTGGGGTAGGCGAATGCGCCTGGGCAGATTTTCCTCTTCAAGCATTCGACCCAACTCATCTTTACCGGTATCTACTAAGCTTGCCAGATTAGCTACCAAGCCGAGAATAAATAGAATACACGCGTAAATCCCAAGTGATACTGAGGGATCTCCCTTTTCCACTTTCGTAAGAGTTGTTCGGCTGATATAAGCTCGTTTTGCCATCAATTCCATGGGTATACGCCTGCGCAATCTGGCCTTGCGAATATCTTGTCCTAGCTTTCTGAGGGCTTTTTTTACAGGAATGGGTAGGGGTGATAGCGGGCGCATAAAAACTCCTAGCTAATAATGTTCATTATCTCACTCGTTATAATGCTTATTGTATGAGAAAATGAACATTATATCTATAGGTTTCTATGGTTCTGCTTGCTATTTCTTGATAACATTCATAAAAATGGACGTTAAGTCGTTTAACGTCTGCGAAAATGAACATTAACAGAAAGTCTTGCATGTGCTTTTTTTGGTTCATTCAACAAAAATTGTCTTAATAATAGATGCAACATTTTGCAAATCAAGAGGTTTTATTGATTTTATTCGAGTTTCTTCGGG
>JAHFTP010000036.1 GCA_023265495.1 Chlamydiota bacterium | reverse complement strand
CTTGGTGATGGTAGTCGATGCAAGGGTGGGTATTACGTCTCTTGATGAGGCTGTAGCCAAAGTACTTTTAAAGACAACAAAGCCGATCGTCCTTGCTGTGAATAAGGTAGACCATGAGTCCCACATAGAAGAACTGTATCAGTTCTATTCTTTAGGCATCAAAAAAGTTGTTCCCGTCTCTGCCGTGCAGGCGTATCAGATTGCGGAGCTGCTAGAAGCCGCTTTTGCAGGTGTCACTTGGCCAGAAGATAAGGAAGAGGACAACTCTTCTATTAAAGTAGCTATTGTGGGTAGGCCCAACGTTGGTAAATCTACGCTTGTTAATTTTCTGCTCGATGCAGACCGATGTGTAGTAAGTCCTGAGGCTGGTACTACAAGAGACAGCATCGATGTGGAGATCATAAAAGATGGACAAAGCTATACTTTTATCGATACAGCAGGGATTAGAAGAAAAAAAGCGGAACATGAAGTAGTAGACAAATTCGCAGCGATCCGCACAAAAAGAGCGATTGAACGGGCCGATATTTGTATCATGGTCCTTGACGCGACAAAAGGGATGACAACGCAGGAGAAAAGGATTGCGGACCATATTGAAGAGCTAGGAAAGGGATGTATTCTCCTTTTTAACAAGTGGGACTTAGTGAAGGGCTTTCGCATGGAGCACTGCTTACAAGGCGTGCGCATCGAAGCGTCTTTCTTAAATTACTGTCCTGCGCTATTTGTTTCTGCGCTATCCGGAAGAAATGTCTTGGATGTGTTTCCTGTTATCAAAGAAGTGCATACCATGTTGCAGACGAGGATCACTACAGGCCAGTTAAATAAGTTTGTAGAAAGAGTTCTGCAAAAATATCTTCCTCCTGTGATCCAAGGCAAGCGTCTTCGTATCTACTACATGGCGCAAGTGGGGATCCATCCGCATCGATTTATTTTCTTTGTGAACTATCCGGAGCTCATGCTGGAAACCTATAAGAAGTATATGTTAAATCAGTTCAGGGAAGAGTACAAATTTACTGGCGTTCCTCTATTCTTTGAGCTCAGGGGCAAAGGGAAAAATGAAGAAGATGGTAAACATCTCGCTCCGAAGAAACAACAGCCGCAAGAAGAGCTCTTTGAAGAGGATGTAGCTCTTGAAGACATGCCTGACATGCAAGAGGAATTAGACGCTTCTTATTTCAACTAAGGAAAAGTACATCCCTCCTCAAATCACTCGCCTAGATCGGCTTGTAGCTGAGCTGCAGCCGCTTGCAAGATGGCGTCATTTGCGGGGGTCTCACTAGAAAAATAATTGCTTGCAGCCTTTGAGAAGTTATATAGGTCTGTAAGTGTCTGTGGCGAGGGAGGGGTTGCAGAACCTTCCCAGTTTGACATTTTTTTTTGTATTTCCGTTTCAAGCTTTTGGAATTGAGCCGTTTGTGCGGCTGTAGGGGGATGGGATAAACGGCTGAGTAGCTGCATCAATTGTTGCAGCTCTGCTTCTAGTTCTTGAGCATAATTTTCTGCAGAGGATGCATCTGAGGAGCTAGGCGTTTCAGATGAACTTGGTGTTGAAGCTCGTAATTTAGAATGAGCATTTTGTATCGGTTGGCTGGGATCCGGCGGATTTATCGACATACTAGGTCCTTCCTTTTATGCAGGTGTTCCTTCTTTTCAATCTAACTAGAAAATATTTTCTTGTCAATAGTGAGCTCATGGGATAAGCTCTGTAAACAACTCATTGTATATGGTTTGTAAGGAGTTGTTTTTCTATTTCAAAGATGGGGGTGATAGATTGTGCCTACGATCTCTGCTAGCGGTATAGATCTTTACTATGAAGTAGAAGGAGAGGGCTTTCCCTTACTTCTCGTTGCTGGCTATACGTGCAGTATAAGCAAATGGAACTTGATGAGGGAGCGCCTTGCAGAGAATTACCAGCTCATTCTCATTGATAATAGAGGGGTAGGGAGGAGCGGTTGTCCTCAAGCTCCATACTCCATAGGGGACATGGCTAATGATGGTGTTTTTCTTTTAGATCATCTGCGCGTCAAAAGAGCTCACGTTGTGGGTCACTCTATGGGAGGTGCCATCGCGCAAAAGATAGCGGCCTATCACCCGGAGAGGGTAGAAAAACTTGTGCTTTGCAATACCTCTTCTCAATTTAACACCGTGTGTTTAAAAGCGTTGTCTTCTCTTTTGGCTTTAAGCCGGGCAAAGGTGGATCCTATGCTTGTGTTTAATGCCACGGCCCCATGGATTTTTTCTTCCCATTTTCTATCCAACGAGGGAAATATGGCAGCGGTGATGCAGGCCATGTCATCGGATCTGTTTCCACAAACTCTCCTGGGACAAGAAGGACAATTCAACGCTCTGCTTACCTTTTCTTCTAAAGAGGATCTGGCCAAGATCTCTGCTCCCACGCTGATCATTACAGGAGAGCAAGATCTGATTATTTCCGTGTCAGAAGCCAAAGACTTAGCTGCACATATTGCCCATGCCAGGGTACATATCATGACTGATATGGGTCATGATCCTTTGATCGAAGATCCGCGAGGTTTGTGCTCCCTAGTACGAGAGTTTCTTACCTAGGAGGGTCGTATTTATAGAGTTTGCCGTCTCTTTCGATGAAGCGGTAGACCCAGGGGTCTTTATTTTCTCTTAGGAGGCGGTCGCATCCCATGATAAATCCTTTTACGAAGCCATATTTTTCCATGGCTAGTTTCATATACTGAGAAGAGCTGGGGCGGAAATGACTTCTGGGGCCATCGACGGGAGAGATCACTTGTTGGTGGAAGTTGATGATTTGTCTTGCGACGGCCACTCCAAGGGAGTGGGAGATATTTTCTGGAGATGAGATATTGTGCTTTTTTAAGTCAGCGTCTTTTCCCCAGGGCTCATGGTAGCCTGCTTTTGCAAGAAGAAAGCTTGGGACAAGAAGGAGTAAAACAATAAGAGCTTTGTTAAAACGCATAGTCTATCATAAAGCCGGGAAAGAGCTTATTCTCATTCATCATGGGCGTCGCATATTTTTCATAGATATGTTCATTATAGAACTTAGCTTCTTCTCCTGCACCATAAATCCCACCAAAGTACCATCCCGACTCAAAGCTTGTGAAAATCACCCCTGCAGGGATATTTCCTTTGGCAAAGAAATAGTAGGTAGCCCCGATGAAGAGAGCATTGAGCAAAAAGGCGGTAAGAGCTGATTGTTTCTGTCCTAGGTAGAGGTACCCGGCGCCCGGAAGGACGGCATTTAAGCTTTTAGCTGTCTGCACAGATTTTTTTTCTCTTTCGTAGGAGGCTAAAAAGTCTTGTACATAGGCATAGGCTGGATGCTCGGAGATCAACTGCACCTGCTCTATATCTCCTGAGGATAGCTCGGAGGATACGTAGAGCTTCTCCGCTGTTTCCGGGTAGAGATTGTGGAGGCAGCTCAAATACTTTTGTGCCTTATCATCCTCTCCTTCTTTCATGTAGGAGTCGTAGAGGATCACTAAAAGGTCATGGAAGGCGGGAAAGGTGCTGTCAGTGTAACGCAGCTCTGTCGATTCAAAAGTTTGGATGACGTCTTGGTATTTTCTTCCCAGGTAGTAACAAAGAAGGATTTCATATTTGATTTCTTTTTTGCGCTCTTGCTTTTCTTGCGGGACTAAGAAATAGGACCTTTTAAAAGCTGTGATGGCTTGATACAAGTCTAGTTCATGAGCAAAGCCAATCCCGATGCGATACTCTTCACTCCAGCGCTCCAGCCTTTCTTCTGCAGTAAGAGCAGTGAAGGGCGTGGGTAGGCTGAGTAGATACTTGTCCTGGATGGCATAGTCTATTTTGGGCTCTATGTCTTCAGGCTTATGGTGGCATGAGGAGGTAACGACCATGCTTCCTATAAGCAAGGCTAAGAGGCCTTTTCTGATATTGCAAGAAGAAAAACTAATCATTGTCTAAGTTCTTGATCATTTCTACGCCATCATCAAAATCTTCTTTGAGAGTGGGCAGCGAGGCTTCTTGTTTGAATAGCTCTTCTTCCGCTTGAGTGAGACGATCATATTCATCAAAGGAGTCGATGATAAAAGGCCTTAAGAAGATAATGACGTTAGCTTTTGAAGCAGACCTGTCATTTTCAGAAAATAGAGCTCCAATAACAGGAAGTCCTCCCAGGCAAGGTATGCTTGTCCTGAAGTGGTTTCTGGAGTCGTTGATCATACCGCTTAAAATGAGGAAGTGCCTATCAGGGACATGGACTCTTGTTACCATGCTCGTATGCGTAGTTTGTACGCCGGATACATTCGAACCTTGTACTTGAATAGAGGTGTTCGCTGTCTGCTCACTTATATCTTGGTTAATATCCATAGTTACTATGTTATTTGTTCCCAAGGTGGGGGTAATGCTTAAATTCACCCCGACATCTCTATATTCTATGTTGGAGGTAGATAGCGTGTTAGAGGTGGATTGGGTATTAGAAACAAAGGATCCGACAAAGGGGATGTTTTGTCCTACAAAGATCGTGGAAGTCTGACCGTCCTGTGTGATGATTTTTGGATTCAATATGACGGTTGTATCGTTATCTATTTGCAGGGCATTGACTAGCGATCCGAGCGAGATAAAGGACTTGCCCTTGTGCATGATGATATCGCCGATGACGCCTAAATCGAAGCCTGAAGTAAAGGGAACAGACGTGGCCGGTGTAGAGGGGGATGCCGTCCCCTGTACCGGAGTATTTCCTGCCGTAGTTGCGGCTATCTGAGGAGCAAAAGCAAGACTGCTAGTAGGGGTTGAAGAGCCGTTGGTCGTGCCGGTTGATGTAGGGAAGTTGCCCATTGCTCCGATGGTTTTATTTAGGTATTGGAGCTGTGTTCCCCATTGGAGTCCGAAGTTTTGGGAGTTTGTCAGTGTTGTCTCAATGACGAGCACTTCAATAAACACTTGCCTTAAAGGTATATCTAAATTTTGTATGAGGTCGCGCAGTTTGCTAAGGACTTCTGGATCTCCTGTTCCGAGTAAAGAGTTTGTCACCTGGATCCATTGGAGGGAGTCGACGGCGTCAATGAGGTTTTTATTGGAGGCTGCATTCGTCTTATTTAAGCTTGTAGCCACTTGTTTAAGGGCTGTTTGTATTTCACTGCCTTGATGGTATTGTAGCTTATAGATCAGGAAATTAGCAGATTCAATACTCGAGATGGAGGGTTGTGCAGATTCTTTGCTGGGAATATCGAATTTGGAAAGTAGTTCCATAACTTTGGTAATGGAATCTTGATCTCCTGAAACCAGCAGGGAATTCGTTTTCGAAATGTATTTTAAGTGGTTAATGGAGTCGAATAGGCCCGTATCTGATATGCCGGAGTTCATCAAGTTCTGCATGAAATCACAGAGGATGTTGATCAGCTCTTGTCCGGATTGGTATTTTGGCGAGTAGACGACATACGTAGAAGTTTGCTCTCTTATGGGGGCAGTAGGGGCTGCCACGTCAAACCTCTCGACGAGGGGCTCTACGCGGGCGAGGGTTTCATTGGAGCCGGTGAACAACAAAGAATTCGTGTCTTTAACAAAACGCGCGCTATTTAAACTGTCAGCTAACTCTTTGTCCTGTACGTTAGAATTCTGTAGTTCCTCTGTAAGGTTTTTTAGAGATTGTATGAGCATTGAGGGCGTTGCATTCTTTATTTTATATACAAGGAATGTCGTATTGCCAATGGTCTGGATCGGTGTTTTTGATGGGGTGGCAACATCAATATTGACAAGGACTCCTTTGACTTTAGCTAGGGACTCCGGCGTTCCCGTGAAGAGCAGTGAGTTGGTTACAGGAACATATTTCACTGAGTTAAGAGCATGGAAGAGGTCCGTGTCGATCAGTCCGGAATTTTCTAAATCATCAGACAAGTTGGTCAAAGACTCTTGTATGCTCTCAGCAGATTGGTTGACAGGTTTATAAATAAAAAACTCTGATTTTGGAGTGGGAACAGAAGCTAATGCTGCTATGTCAAACTCGCTGATGAGTCCTTTGACTTGCTCTATGGTAATTTGGGAGCCGCTAATGAGGATAGAGTTGTTCTCTTTGATCCACTTGAGGCTCTCTATAGATTTAGCCAGATTTTTATTAGAGATATCTGCTGTTGGGAGATTGGCTGCTAAGTTTTCTAAGTTTTCGATGACGACGTTTCCCGGCGCATGCTTTAACTTGTAGAGGAAAAAGCCGCGCGTCACACCGCCGGTGAGCCCTTGCGGGTTGTCTAGGCTAGCCAGCGTCTCTTTGAGTCTGACGAGGGTGTTGGGATCCGTTCTGAAGACAAAAGACTGGCTTTCGGAGACCCACTGCAAGGAGTGGATGGCTTCGTAGAGATTTTGGTCTGAGACGTTAGTCGTATCTAAAGTTTGGGCAAAACGCTCTAAAGCTTCTTGGAGCTGATCTTCTGACGCGTAGACCGGCCTATAGATAAATGTCTGGGTAGCCAGGGCCGCAGGTGTTGGGGAGTCGATCGTGGCTAAGATGCCTTGGATGTGTTGTAACGACTCATCATCGCCTGTGAAGATAAGAGAATTGGTCGAGGGGACCCACTTCATCGAGTCGATGGTGCTAAGTAAACTAGCGTTGCTCAGGCCTGAATTTTTTAAGTTGACTGACATCTCCTCAAGTTCAGATTGGAGCTCATCTCCCTTTTGGTATTTAGGGGTGTAAATGAGAAAATGGCCCTTGGATAGCACGCTCTTGTTAGGTTCCGCCACATCGATGGTGGGCAAAATATCTTTGATTTTATCGATGGCGGCCTGGGGTCCGCTAAATACAAGAGAGTTATTTTCTTTGATCCATTGCACATTGTTTATAGTGGCAATGAGGTCCTTGTCTCCAATGGTGGAAGCGAGCTGATGGAGAGTGTCTTCTAACTCGTCCGGGGAGCTGTATTGGATTTTATAAATAAAAAAACCGCTTTTGCTTGCAGGATGGACGAGCGGCGCCGTATCGATGCCTGAGAGGATTTCGTGTATCTGTGTCCAGGAGGCATCGTCAGATATGAAAAGTAAAGAATTGGTGTCTTGGATGTATTTCACATTTTTTAAAGAGGTGATGATAGCGCCATTTCCTGTGGCATTGCTTATCTCGAGTTGGTCGGCGATTTCTTCTAGCGAAGAGACGACGTCTGCAGGGGCTTTATTTACGATTTTATAGATGTGAACGATCTGTTGCGCGCCGGGCTTTTGCCCTACTACAACGGGCTTTGCAGGCGCATCTATGTCCTCCATAACCGCCAAGGCTCTCTCTATGAGATGCGGAGTGGAGACGATGAATATCGTATTCGTTTCTGTCTGGGGGACCAAAATAAGAGGATTCCCTTCAGTGAAGGGAGAGAGAATCTGATGGGTTAAGGAAATGACGTCTGCAGGGGAAATGTTTCTTACAGCATAGGATTCGATATCCAGCGATGTATGGGGAGTATCCAAGCTTGCAAGAAGCGTGGCGATCTTATCTACATTAGTGATGATATCAGTAACGATCAGCTGTTTTGTCTCATTAGACACTTCTACCAAAGCAGACTGTGAAGTAAAGGGCTTGACGATGGAAGCGATAGAGCCAACGTTGGCATTTTTTATGCGAAAGATTCTTGTCACCAGCGCAGACGTGGTATTAATAGAGTCGGGGGAGTCGCTAGATACAATAGTGGGCAGCTGTGTCACGGCCGGATTCTTGCTAATGACAATGTTATTATCTTGCTCTAGAAGGCTCAAATCATGGATGCGTAGGACTTGAATGAGTGCAGAGAGGATGTTTTTTACGGCTATAGGCTCTTCTGAGACAATGGTCACAGTAAATTGTAGATCTTGCTCTTGAAATACGAAGTTCGTGTTCGTGATTTTACTGATAAAACGGATGACTTCAATAATGGGCACATTGTTAAAATTGACAGTGTAAGCGGCCAACTCTTCCGTCGCATCATAGGAGGGTTGGTAGTCAGAGTCGACACTTTCCTTAGAAGTATCTGCCACAGTACTTCCTTCCAGTTGCTGCGTGTAGCAGATATTCGGACTTAAAAAATTGATGCAAGAAGCCCAAAGAAGTGCTCTAGAGATCTGCTTCGAAGGTTTTGTTAAGAAACGCATCATAGTCTTAGATGCCCCATAAAATAAATTATTATATGTGCGCAAACTTATAAGTATGTTTGGAATCCTAAAATACTCTTTGGATTATTGTAAACGGAAGTTTGAAATGTTGTGAAAAAAACCGGACGACAAAGATTTTTCCTGTCGGTATACTAAAAAAAAAGACAATTTGGGAGTGTTATGAGTGGCAAAGAAGTAGATTATCAGTGTCAGATGGAATATGGGTTGGATGAAAATGGAGAAGAGGTTCTTCGCAAGGATGGAAAATTCCAGGTGATGATGCATTGGGAAAAGCCGTACATGGAAGCATGCATCGATGCGCTAAAGCCATTTGGCGATGTATTAGAAGTGGGTTTTGGCTGTGGGTACTCTGCTGATCAAATACAAAAATATGCTCCTGCAAGTCATACGATTATAGAATTTCATCCTGTGGTGCTGGAAAAGGCAAAGATGTGGGCTTTATCCCACAATAACGTTATTTTGGTGCAGGGCACCTGGCAAAAGGCTATCAAGGACCTTGGCATCTTTGATGCCATCTTTTTTGATGACTACCCGCTGGAGAGTGAGCAGCAATTAGATACAATGGAAAAGGAGTCGCAAACATCTGCTCTGATTGTGAAACAAGGCAATCAACTCGTTGAGCGAATACATAGTAGTCTTCCGGAACTTAAACAAACGAAATACGCAGATGAGGATTTTTTCTTTTTACTCTCTGAGCTAGAAAATAGCTCATTGTTCACCCCTTCGCAATTTCTTCCCTTTGTAGCAGAGCTAGCAACAAGCGGACAGATCACTGCTGAGCAAGAAACGAGATGGCTCACTATTTTACAAGATAAAGGCATGGTCACTAAAGAAGAGGTGGAAAAAACACCGAAGATAAAACAAAAAATCTCCTTTAATAGACGGGGAGACAGATTTTTTTCCTTTTTAGAAGAATGTCTAAACTTTCACATGAGGCCGGGCTCTCGCTTTTCTTGCTACTTAAGCGATCCTACTTCCAAATACCAAGATCCTATCTTTGTGGAAAAGATCATCACGAATCCCTTTCTCGACTATGAGGAAAAGGAGATCGAAGTCGATCCCCCTCTAAGCTGCGACTATTACAAAGCAAAAAAGGCGCTTGTCATTACCATCACAAAAAGATAGGTCTATTTGAGGCTTATGTCTTACTAATAGAGGAATCCAAAAAGGTAGAGGGGAATCTTTTTCCCAAAGCCGATTTTACTGTCATCAACGGCCAAATAGGCCTGCTGCTCTCCTCGAATTTGTCTGCCATTTTTGCTTTTACCACCTACTTCGATGACATGTTTATCATCTATCAGAAAGTCTCCTTTGTCATGTGCTGCAACTTTGTGTATGCTGCTCACTTGATTAACAAAAAAAGTTTCTCTAATGGCTCCTATGTCGTTTTCTAGTTTTAATGAACCATGAATGGCGTGCAGTAAGTTGACATTGTTAAGATAGATTTTGCCTGGTTTGCGTATTAAGGCATTTCCTTTACCGGAAGGAAAGAGATTGTTTAACAAACCTGAGCTGCTAAGATATTCCATGCAGTTATAGACCATTTCACGAGAGATCCCTAGGTTTTTGCTTATTTTGTCAATATTAGGAATCAAACCATTAGCAGTGGCTACAAGCCACAAAATGCGCTTTAAAATAGGTAGAGTTGTTTGCTTTAGATTGTAAACAACAGCGATGTCCTCAAAGAGGACTTTTTCAATAACGTTATGAACTTTAGATAGATAATCTTCCAATCCTTCCATAAAAAAGGGATAATATCCATGGTGCAAATACTCTTTAAAAAACTTCAAAATAGGAATAGAGGTAAATCTAGAAGCGATGGATACGTGATCTGTGATAATCTCTGAGAGAGTCCATGCAGGGCTCTCTATGTTCTTCGCTAAAAGTAGATATTCACGAAATGAAAGTCCCAGCAGCTCATGATATACTACACGTCTTGAAAGATCCGCTTTACTCTTGCTTAAATCCAAAGAGGAGCTTGCAGAAAAAACAATCTGCCGTCCCTTATATGTGTCAATGATGTTTTTTATCTCAGTGGTCCAATTGGGATATTTGTGAACTTCGTCAATATAAAGAGCTTCACCGCCATAAGAAAAAAACCCCTTTGCGATATTCACCAAGCCATAAGAGACGACACTGACATGGTCTGCCGAAAGATAAAGGGCTTTATCCGGAGTTCTATATCTGTCTAAGAGGTTCTGGCAAAGTAGGGTTGTTTTCCCCACTCCCCTATCTCCCAAGATGCAAAGCCCACTACTTTTCCAGTTAATTTTAGAGTAAAGATAGCGCTTAATGGCGGTCGGTGTTGTTGCCATCACTTCTTGATGCAGTGAGATGAGATCTTCTAACATGGTATAGCTCCATACTGTAATCTATACATTACAGTTTTTGTGTTATTTTGTCTAGTGTAGATGACACTTTTGTGGAATTTGGCCAAAAATCAAGATGAGATCATTTTTTAATCTATTGACAATAAGCTGTTTATGATCTAATCCTGCTTGGCCGGCCTAATTGTTTGGATATAACCCACTCATCTCCAGACTGTTGGTATCGTTTAAAAATATTTCTAATCTGGCGATCTGTCAGGTTTAATCGCCTGGCGGCCCCAGCTTGGGTGAGTAGTTTTTTCTTTGATAGCTCCATGACCTTAATCTTCTCTAAGTCTTTCTTTTTCATAATGATAACTCCACTCATAAAAACCTCCTAGTTATGGCTGGCTATTCTTTTAATGCCATAACCGGAAATTTCTATTTTGGAGAAATCGGAAATTTTAAATTAGCGCCAACATTTGGTTAAATTTAATTATGAAATTATGTATAATTAGCTTGAAATTATTAATAACAATCTGTCTTGGATGACTTCTCATGTGGAGATATTGCGCTAGATTATCGAGTTCAACATAGCAAATAAGACAACTAAAGGTGAAGTTTTTTATGACTGAAGCACTGTCTCCGAAAGGACATTGGTCTACTTCCGGTATTTTAGAGGAAACAAATGGTTCCGGTTCGTTAAGTTCGGGCCGCAGAGCATCTTTCCCCATGCTTGAAGATCTCCGTATCGAAGGAGTGCTAAGGAAGTCTTTTTCAGGTTCCATACCATCAAGAACTGATGCTATAGACACAGACAGCGTAATGCCTTCTCAGCCTCAGGTGCTTACCTATTTGACAGTCCAAAAGCAAGAAGAGATTTTTCAACTGTTTAGCATGGTTAGGGGATTGTTTGACGGATCCGGGATCTCTGAGAACACTGTGAAGAACGCCTTTAAGCGGTTTAATACAAAACCCCACCTACGATGCGTAGAAACTGTCGAAACTTATCTGGCAAGTAAGGGATCTTCGTTGCAATCCTTGCAACAGAGATATCGAAAGCTGATTGATTCCTGCTCTACGTTAAAGGAGAAGACAGCGGCCCTGGCTCTGATTAAGGCCTGCACGCATAACATCTCTATAGCTGATGCCCGTGAGCTCATTCTAGTGGCAGAGGACTATCTTACAACAGAAAAATACCAACTGCGTCTAGAAGGGGGGCGCCTGCATACAGGGCCGATAACAACTCTTTCCGAATGCATTTTATCTCATATCATTACAGAGGATGAGACATCAGAAACCGCCCGTTATATCAGAGATGTGGCGATCCCTTTCTTTTGCACGCATCCGGAGATTCAACATATTATGCAAGCCTATGCCAAAATCTTGACTACGCAAAAAGGGGATATTTTCCTGTTAAATAAATTAGAACAGGGTGAAGCCATAGGGTATTGTGGAAGGCATCACAGTA
>JAHFTP010000035.1 GCA_023265495.1 Chlamydiota bacterium | reverse complement strand
CTTGGGATATGGAAAATGTCGTAGAAAAGATCCTTTCCACCGGCAATGATAAAATTCTGCTTACAGATAGAGGAACAACCTTCGGCTACAACAATTTAGTCACCGACGTCAGAGCTATTCCCATTATGCAAAAGTTTGGGTTTCCTGTATGCTTTGATGCTTCTCACTCTGTACAACTCCCTGGAGGCAAAGGGCAGTCCTCCGGAGGACAAAGAGAATTTATCCCGGCGCTAGCAAAAGCGGCTATTGCTGCGGGATGCAACTGTCTTTTTATGGAAGCACACCCTGAGCCATCTATTGCTAAAAGTGATAAAGACTCTGTAATGCCCTTCGATCAGCTCGAGCCCCTATTTAGAGAGCTCCAAGCAATTTATTCTATCGTTAATAAAATGGGATAACGTATGTTTCGAAAAGTGAGCTGGATCAGTGGTGCAATAGTGAGTCTTTTCTTTGTCTTTTGGCTCGGACATACATGTCTTGTCACACAAAAAGACCTTTCCCTCTACTGTAAATACCTAGAAAAACAAAAACAGCTATCCTCTCAATCTCTGGCCGAAACCTCCCGCCAAACAAGAGAGCAAGTGCAAAAAGACATTTGGTTCTCCCAAGAGAGCGCAACACGGCTTCATTACAAAATTGAAAGCCAATCTTCCGAGCTCGTCTTAGTTCCCACAAAAAACAAATTTGAAATAATAGAGAATTTGCGCAATATGAAGTGCTGGATGCAAGAAAAGGTTTATGATTCTTCTTCGGGGACTCCTATGCAGCAAATACGATTTATCAAGGCTGATGAAGGCGTTTACAGATACAATCAGCAAGAGCTCGTGGCAAATACAGTATCCCTCTCGTTATTTCGTCTGCCTGGAAGTGAATTATCTACCGATCTCCCTTCGCAAAAAGCCTTTTTAAGAGGTATTGCAAAGGATGTCACATTGACTGTGTCGGGGAAAACGCCGCAGTTTAATGCCCGCGATTTCAAGGCAACCTTACGTGAGGAATAGTATGATGGGTAAAAAGAGCGCTTTTGGATTACTGTGTCTTCTCTCTACTGTCTTAGTGGCAGAACAAGGAACAAATGGAGAGCAAAACAGTCAACTCTCTTCTTCGAATGCATCCTATGATGGCAATGCCCTTTTGCTAAAGGGGCAAGTCCTTCTCGACCATGGCCTTGGAAAAATGAAGGCAGAAGAAGCCAAACTAGAAAGACAAAAAGGAGGAAAAGATTTTCCCTTCTCCTTGATCCACCTTAAAACAGAAGTGGAGCTCAGTGTAAAGAACAATACCACTCTTTCCTGTGGGTCTGCCTGTCTCGATTTTACTTCGTTAAAGGGCTTGTTATTTTCAAGCGACTCACAGCCCGTAGCCTTTGTTGACACTCTGAAAAAGAAAGGCTCTGCAGCTGACCTTCTTATCAAAAGCGCTGCAGCAGAACTCACCTTTTTGAAAGGGGAAGATGACACAAAAAAAACGACTTATACCATCGCCACCATCTTAGCAAAAGAGGGCGTCGTCATCCACTATGACAAATCGATTACTCTCACAGCAGATCATGCTCTCTATCGCAAAGAGGGAGGACGTAATCCATCAGCGCAAGAATTTCAAGGAGTCCTCTCTGCCTACCCTAAGAACGGAGAGTCTAAGTGTCACATCACACAAGGATCCGATCATATCGACGCTGACAGTGTAGACTTTGACTTAATCAAAAACACGCTTTCCTTGTACCACCCTGTAGGACAGCTCTCTTCTTCTTTTTTTCCTGCTCTACAAAAAGGACACCTCCACTTTCGCTCCGACCATCTTTTCTGGAACCAAGAGCAAAATACGCTCCTGCTAAAGGGCAATGTATCGCTAGAAGAGAGCATTTTAGGAACTGTCTCTGCAGCCAATGAAATGCTCATTGAACAAGGGCTTATCGATGGGAAACAAACCATCAAAGCGATCCGCTCCAACGGCCCCACCTCCCTAGAATACAAGCTCCCCTCCTCTGAAGAACTGCACAAGCTACGCTGCTATGGAACGCTTGTGATCGACAGAGACCAGCTCAGCGCTGTCCTCACAAGCCCACAAAAAGAGGAGGGAGGTTCCTTGCAAAAGCAGATTTATTATGAAGAAAACGCTTTTGCCGTCTACGCAGATAAAGCCTTTTTGGATTACTCTCAAGAGGCAAATACGTTTCATCCTATAGCTCTGTGTTTAAAAGGAAGAGTAAGACTCTTTTCTCGCGATCCCAAAGAGCCCCATCGCTGCTCCGTCGCAGATAGGTTAAATTACTCTCCCCATACAAAAACACTGATTCTCTGCGGCAGTGCCGATAGAAAAGTGCTCTTCTGGGATGAGGAGCAAGGGATCCGTATGAGCGCTGCAGAAGTACATATCACCCAAGATCCTTCTACCCATAAGTCGATCATTAAAGGCATAGGAAATGTCCAGTTCGCCCTCTCAGCCGAAGAAGGAGACCAGTTAAAGAAAATTTTCCCTCAATATAAATCTGCGGAGCCTCAGCAAACGCCATGACGAAAAGCCCTACCCCTTTTATGAAACCCCAAATCAGTTTAGAGGACCTTCCCCTTCCTCAACCCAAGCCCATAAAAAAACCGGCTCCTATGACGACTATCTTAAAAGTCCAAGGGCTGAAAAAATCCTACGGAGGAAGGGCTGTAGTAGGTGGCCTAGATTTTGAAGTGGGACAAGGAGAAGTCGTCGGCCTGCTGGGACCCAATGGAGCTGGCAAGACAACGGCTTTCTACATGACAATTGGCCTCATCTCTCCCGATGATGGAAAAGTATTTTTCTCAGGACAGGACATTACCCGCCTTCCTATCCACGAAAGGGCACTCCTCGGCATGGGATACCTCGCACAGGAACCTTCGGTTTTCCGACACCTCACCGTAGAAGAAAATATCCTTTGCATCTTGGAAACACTCAATCTCTCCAAACAAGAAAAAAAAGAAAGACTCCAAGAGCTCCTGCAAGAGCTCCACTTAGAGAGACTCGCTACAAAGAAAGCAAGCGGCCTTTCCGGAGGGGAAAGAAGACGACTGGAAATCACAAGAGCTCTAGTCACAAAGCCCTCTCTCCTGCTCCTCGACGAGCCCTTTGCTAATATCGATCCCATCGCCGTGAGCGATGTAAAAAAAATGATCCTCCACCTCAAACACAGAGGCATCAGCGTACTCATCACAGACCATAATGCTAGAGAGATTTTCTCTATTGTAGATCGCAGCTACCTCGTGCGTGATGGGAAAGTGCTCATGTCAGGCTCTGTCCAAGACCTCCTCCACAGCAAAGAAGCCAAAAAAGCTTACTTTGGCGAGGATTTTAGACTCTAGGCCTGACTTTTAAGTGGGATCGTACACAGAAATAAAAGAGTCTTGACCATACTGCAATATTTTTTTATCGGAGGTGACCAATACCGCATTTTCTTCATAGGCACTTGCAATCAATATGCGAAATGCTTACGTAAATATTCGGTGAACCCCGTTAGGGGTTAAAGACGGAACTTCATGAAAATCAAGAGGTAACGACAGAAAGTCTTTGAAAGAAAGACGCAGCTCATAGTAAATTTTTTTGTGACAAAACGCAAAATTTTGGAAAATGAGCTGCTATCAAATCGAAATCTTACCTAACGTACCGGAAATAATTCAACTCCAAAAAGAGCTTGCGAAAGCTCACTTGGAAGTCGGCCAGCTTCAAAAAGAGCTAGTTAATGCACATTGGGAAGCAAATCTCTATAAAAGTCACCAAGAGCGAAATGTCACCATTCGAGAGCGTGTGCAATATGAGCATGATGCAGCGATTCTAAAATTACAGAGGGAACACAAAGAGGAAGTAGGTAACCTCTCAAAGAAGATCAAGGAACTAGAAGCCAAGGTCAAGTTACGAGAGCGACAACTGTTTGGGAAAAAAGGTGAACAGGGGTCAGACTTTACCTGTTCATTTCCGTTCAACTGGATCTTCGTTGTTGACTGTAACTGCAAGCCCTAAAGCTATACTCAAGTCTTTTGAGGATATTTCTTTAAAACGAGGGTGATTTACGATGGCTTGAAATGACACTCTGCCCTTGTACTCCCTAGTAGCAACTGACCTTAGAACCTTGCCTAGGTGGTCCGGGGATATGTCGTGATAGTTGGGATGAGAGATGAGTTGCTCAGTGATGTCTACTAAACCTCTATCGACAGCTGTAGACAACAAAACACCTAAATAATCGGAAGAGACATCTTTAAACTTAGGGTGTTTGAGCATTTTGCCCACAAAATAGCTATCCTCATTATCAAGAGCATACTGAAGGGCCATCCCTAAGCACTCAGGAGATATATTGGGATGTGATACAATTCGTTCAACAACTATACATCCCCTTATCCCTCTAAGATGTCTGATAGCTGTATTTAGGATATCTTGTAAAGCTGAGGAGGATATATCTTTAGAACTAGGATGCGCAAAAATTTCTTCAACAAAAAACTTCGAATCGCTGTTCCAAGATATATTCAAACCTTTTTGCAGAGCCTTTGCTAAAAAAGGCGCAGGCATCTCTCTGTAAAGTGGGTGTTCTTTGAGTATTTCGGCCGACCTCCTATCCTGGCGGAACACGAACGAGTCAAGACGCTTAGCCAACTCAGCTTCTTCCAATGCTTTCCCTTTATCAGAACTCGCTAGAAAAGGAAGGCCTGCCATTGCTAAAACTCCAAAAAAGCCTTCTACATTAAATCCTTCATGATCAAATGGTCTTGTTATGGGCATTCTTGCCACTTCTGTCCTTCCTGCTCCTTTAGAGTAACTTGCTATCGATCTATAAAAAACCGAGGGGACTCTTTCTAATGGTCTAAGAGAACCGGCGGTCAATTTGACGGCATCTGTTCTGACGGGAACGGAACAAGTTCTTAAACAATGAGCAACAGCCGTTGTAACTGATCTAATTAAAGGCATAGATATGCTTCCTTTTTTAGCGTTTAATTTGGTTAATTCAACAATCTAGCAAAACAGCTCCATATAGAAGTCGTCTAATGTCGATTGTTGTTAGCAACAATATTTAATTTTGTGATTTAATTCAGCTAAATAATTAACTGTACACGCTAATTTTCTTAAATAGGTCAACGTGCTAGATCTGGCACAAGGCGAAAATAATTCAAATATTTATTTACTGCTTTTTGAGTGCTGTGTTACGGTGAGGTTGTCCTCGTATGGGACCCGACACTATTCTACGTCAATACTCAACAGCCGGCTTAGTAGTTCGTGTAAAGTCATCTCTTTCCTTCTATCATAAGTAAGGCTTTTCCAAATACTCTGTGGAAGGGATTTCAAAATGCGCTCTTATGATCTTTCCCCTCTTTTCATTTGTTGCCTTTCTTCTGCACCGTCGCTTTTTTGCCTTATATCCCCATGCATACATGCAGGAGCTTTACCCAAGTTCAACAGTCCTCACTATGAGAATCGTGATGCAGTTAGGCCCATCCATCACTACATCTTGAAATTTACAGGATCGTTTTTTATGCTTTGAGAATTTGAGATGACAATCCTAAAACCTTGTAAATTTTTACCTGTTCACCTTCCGCTTTTTTTGTACTCCGATGATAAAGCGTTTTACCCTCCTGTGTTTTTGCTTCTGTTGTTACCTTTATTCGGTTGCTCATTAGCGCACGAATAGTTTTCCAGTGATAATTAACCCCCTAAAAAGGAGACCTCTCTATATGTCTACTTCAGTTTTATATCATGCATTTCAAATCGAAGGAGTCAAGTATACCTCCACCTCATTCGAGGGTAAAAGTATTATAAATATTTACGAAAGCGTCCGTATCTGCCACTATAATTAATACTTACGGACGCGACAGGTCTTTAAAAGAAGCAAAAAGAGCGCCTCACGGTATGCGGCGCTTTTCTCTAAAAAACCGTTTGTTTAAATAGAAAAAACCTCTAACATGCTTTCTCATACCTAAGAGGTTTTTTCTTATGAGACACCACCTATTTCTTTCTTCTCTTTTTCTTTTATCTATGACCGCCTATGCAGACGACGCACAAGAAAACGACACATCTTCAGAACATGGCCTAGTTGTAGAGCAAAATGCTTTACATCAGCAAAACAGCATGAACCCTTTGCCTCGCAACAAAAGATCGGTGATCAAAACAAGCAATCCTCAGCAAGAGATCTCTTCTTTGCAGGCACAAGTGAAAGAGCTGCAAAACCAAGTCGAAGACTTAGATAACAAAGTGTCCGCCTTAAAAAAAACAGAAAACAAAGAGGTCATTACTCCATCGGGTAGACCGGAAGTTTCCAATGGAGTCAATCTTTATCTAACAGGAGATTACCTCTACTGGATAGCACAAGAAACAGGACTTAACTACGCCTTCAAAACAGGATTTTTACCGCTAAGCTTCACCCCTCAAGGAGAAGGAGAGGATCATTACCCCCAATTCTCCTTCGATCCCGGATTTAGAATAGGACTTGGGTGGAACTGGCCGCATGACGGATGGGATCTATGTGCACAATGGACAAGGTTTCACACAGCCGCCTCTGATCATACGGAAACCACATCTACCAAGGTCGTATTGCCTGCCTTTGCAAACCCTGAAGCAGCTGTCTTTCCTTTTGCAAAAGCCCATGCCCATATACGCATCCAACTCAATCAAATTGATACAGACCTCGGCAGAGAGTTTTATGTGAGTAAATGGCTTACGTTAAAACCTACTTTAGGGATCAGAACTCTTTGGATTGATCAGCGATACACGGCCACGTATGAAGGAGCTATCACCACAAATGCCTCTCCCTATAACCAGATGATTTTCATCAATGACTCGTTCGGCGTGGGACTAAAAGCAGGACTGAGTACCCAATGGGAGCTAGGATGGGGGTTCAGTTTTTTTGGCATCGGGGACTTTGCGTTAGTCTACGATCGCTTTGAGGTGGAAAGACAATCAACCTTCATTACTGCCGGCCCATCTCCTGCCACTGTTACGAGTTCCGCTAAAGATGACTTCTATATAGGAAGGTGTGTGGCAGATCTAAGCTTAGGACTTAGATGGGATTATCTCCTTGCTCACGACAGAATCCATGTCGCTTTGCAAGCCGGCTGGGAAGAGCATCTTTTCTTTGGACAAAACCAGATGTACTACCTAGAACCCTTCCAAGGCATCAGAGACACCTTTAATAAAGACCTCACCACGCAGGGATTAGGTCTATCAGCTCGTATGGACTTTTAGAGACAAGAAGCGACTCTGCTGCTTCCATGACCATTGAGGCAGGGAGCGTATACAAGCAGTCGCTTAGCTTACTCCCTCCACACCCATCCATAAAACAAGGTCGACATGGCATCTTCTGTGTGACTACGCGGCTTTGCGGGTGTTGCCATGGACCCCAGTTTTTCTCTGACGTAGGGCCAAAAACCACAACAACCGGCGCCTTTAATGCAGATGCCATATGCAAAGGAACAGAGTCTACACAGATCACAAGCTGCGCAAGATGAATCAAAGCCCCCAACTGCTTGAGAGTCACTTTTCCTCCGAGATCAACAGCAGAAGAGCTCCTATGGGAGAGAATCTCTTCAATCATTTTCCTCTCTTCCTTGTCAGGACTTGAGGTGAGCACCACCTTTTTCCCTCTTCTCTCCAGCTCGGCAATGAGCGTAGCAACCGTTTCTGTAGGCAAACATTTAAACTTCCAGCGAGATACCGGATGGATTAAGACAAAAGAGCCACTCTGAACACCCTCTCCGGCCAGAAGGTCTTTCATTTTTTGTATGTCGTCTTCAGGAAGATGAAAAGAAAGAGCTCTTTCTTCTAGAGAAGGAAAAATGCCGATGACTCTTAGAGCGTCGAGTTGCTTTTCTACTGTGTGGCGGGGGTTGGGAACTTGCTTGACTTTATGGGTATAGATGCGATCTTTTGAGAAAAATCCCCTGCCTTTGGCATCCATACCGACTTTTACTTTTGCACCAGACACTAAAGAGATGATGGCCCCTCTATCTCCTTCTGTAAGATTGATCACCACGTCATACGCATTCTTTCGTATCTGCCAAAGAAGGGATAGCTCCTTTTGCAACTTAGAGAAAAATGATCGTTTCTTCCAGTCCCTGTCGTAGGCAATAAATTGTGTTATATCTGTATGACCCGCAAGCATGGGGACAGTGTCTTTATAGACAAAAGCATCTATTTGCGCTCCGGGCATAGCCCTTTTCAAACAGCTAAATACCGGGGAGGTAAGAAGTACATCGCCGTGATGTCTCATCTTTACTACTAGGACTTTTTTGACTTTGCTGAGGTCCGGATAGTTGCCATAGGACATAGTAAAATTCTTTTTTATAAATTTAATCGATGAGTTTAATGTAGCAGATTTCTATAATTTAATCCTGCCGATTTCATAGAAATACAAGGAGTTTTTCAAAAATGGCCACTCAGCAGACCCTATCCATCCTTAAACCTGATGCAGTAGCAAGCAATCACATGGGAGAGATCCTCGCAAGATTTGAAAAAGCAGGACTCAAAATCATTGCAGCAAAAATGATGCATCTTACTACAGAACAAGCAAAAGCTTTTTATGCTGTACATGCACACCGTCCCTTCTTCCAAGAGCTCGTCACCTTTATGACACTGGGTCCTGTACTCATCCTCGTTCTCCAAGGAGAAGAGGCTATTGCAGTAAATAGAAGACTTATGGGCGCCACAAACCCCAAAGAAGCGCAGCCCGGTACTATCCGCGCCGATTTTGCTAAATCTATAGATAAAAATGCCGTACACGGATCCGATGGTCCAGAAACTGCACAAACAGAAATCTCTTTCTTCTTCAAACCACAAGAGATGTTTTCTAGATAATTTACCTGAGCAAAGGGGGCTTGCCCCCTCTCTGCAACTCCCTCTAGTAGATATTTAAGAGACTAGCGCCTGCAGAGCCTCTCTCTGCTCTTCATCTGCTAGAGAACATACCGCATATAAAGGTCTAGAATCGATTTGTTCTATAGTAGAATAGCCCAGGGAAGAAAACCGGATACCAAAAGGGGATTTAGGATGATTTTCGAGAAACAGATGCATGCTTTTCAACGTTGATCCCTTGTCACTTTTTACTTCTATCGGGAAAATGCAACCATTCTGTTCATATAAATAATCGACTGCTGCTTGGCTTCCCTTTTTTTCTCGTTTCCAGAAATAAAGACTTTTTTTTGACTGAGGATGCAAATAACAAAGAAGTTCCTGTCCAACAAAGGCCTCTACGACCGTTCCTTGATTGACAAATGCCATTTGAGGATCCAAGAACCAAGCGGAACGATCAGCACCTATAGGCCACATCCAAAAAGACTGTTTTAAACCACTCAAAATTCATTTCGCCTCCTAAAGGGGGGCCATTGCCAGCTGAGTGGTGAATCCTGTGAATAATGTTAGTATGGCAAAGAAGATCCAGACAGGGAGCTAGCTCTCTTTTTTTGTATTCCCCATGAATTTCCGTATATTTAAATTGCTTACCGATATGATATGGTATCTGATTAAATAGCTGTTCTAAATACTTAATTTGATATTTTTTTGCATATTTAGGAAAGTCTTGCCGATAGGTACCGGCAAGTTGATAATGCACATCAAAACATTCCCTCGCATTTTTTGTTGCCACCCACTTCATCGCTGCTTCCGGAATCCCTCCAATAGCAAGGTACTCACCGACAAGATCTAAAAGCTTCTTGTGGATAGCTTCTGACATTAACGTCTCCTTTTCCTGATGTAAAATGGCTTTGGCAGCAAGCTTATTTCCCGTAGCCACTAAAAATTCCATAAAAGAAAGGGGATATATATAACATGGCCACACGCCCAACAGGCACTCCAACTTTCTGCACGGCAAAATCGAGAAGAGACCCTGCAGCTATCACATGAAGCTGAGGCATTTTTTCATAAAAATACCGAGGTGCTATAATGGCCTCGGGGCATTCTTGCACTTCATCCAAAAAAAGAAGAGTTTGTCCTGGTATGATGTCTTTTTGGACGAAAAGACTCACTTCATTGATGATCCTTTCCGGAACGAGATCTTTTTCAAATATCCCCTTTGCTTTTTTTAGTTTCTTCAAAATTAATCTCTACCATATTTTCAAATGTCTTAGCAAAATGACGGACTGCATAGGTCTTGCCAACTTGCCTTGCCCCCCTCAGCAGAAGAGGTTTGCGATAGGGATTATCTTTCCATTTTAGCAAATGCCAATCTATAAGCCTTTTCATGAAATGCAAACCTCTTACTATCAATCATGTGTTTAAAAATCAGGGTAAAATTACCATTTTCATGTTTGAAAATCAAGGACCATTTCCTATCAAGCTTATAACTAGTTAGTTGCGCAAATAAAACAACCCCCGCACAGATCCGTGCATGCAGTATTACCGCACACGGCTCCTATCGCAGATCAGACATCCTTTCGATCTAGCCGATGTAGGTGATGCACTTGCGGATTAGGTATCCATCTTTTGATGAGAAGATTCATCGCATCCCATGTCATACGTCCTTTCTGAGTTGAATTATTTCCGAGTCATTAGGTAAGATTTCTATTTGACTGCAGCTCATCTAGTTTTCTACGATAAATGTCACAGGTCCATCGTTGACGAGATGCACTTGCATTTCCGCGCCGAAGACTCCTGTAGCCACCTTGCCTGCTTCTTTTTTCACCTGTTCTATAAAAACCTCATAGAGCTCTTTTGCCCGATCTGGAGGAGCAGCAGAAAAGAAATCAGGACGCCTTCCCTCCATACAGTTGCCATAGAGCGTAAATTGAGAAACAAGTAATACTTCTCCTTGCATGTCGAGGAGGGAAAGATTCATCTTTCCTGCCGCATCAGAAAAGATACGTAAATGGACAAGCTTTTGTACGAGAAAAGGGATTTTTGACTCATCATCGTTTTTATGGATACCCAAAAATACAAGAAGGCCTTTTCCTATGCTGCCCACTACCTCGCTTTGCACGGTGACTTCAGCTTGAGAGACTCTTTGTATCAGCAGTCGCATTATTTAACCTATCTTCTAACGCTTGTAGCTGCTCTTTTATAGCAGAGGGCAACCTATCAGCAAAGAGAGAAAAATAGGATCGCAGTTCGATGGCTTCTTTTTTCCACGCGTCCCTATCCACAGTAAACAGTTGTTTTATTTCTTCTGCAGATATAGAGAGACCGGAGAGGTCTAATGCACCGGGCGATGGGATATATCCAATGGGAGTTTTAGTTGCAGCGCCCTCACCCGACACTCTTTCAAAGATCCACTGCAAAACCCGTACATTGTCTGAAAAGCCGGGCCAGAGAAATTTCCCTTCTGCTGATTTCCTAAACCAGTTGACGTAGAAAATTTGTGGCAATTTGTTAGCTTCCGTTTTTGTCCCCATGTCTAGCCAATGGGCAAAATAATCTCCCATATTGTAGCCACAGAAGGGAAGCATGGCAAAGGGATCATGTCTGAGCTTACCTTCCTGACCTGATGCTGCAGATGTCGTCTCAGAAGAAATGCTAGCTCCTAAAAAAACCCCATGAGCCCAATCAAAAGCTTGGTAGACTAAAGGAACAACACTTTCTCTTCTTCCCCCAAATATAATGGCAGAAATGGGAACACCGCTTGGATCTTCCCAACGGGGATCGATCACAGGACATTGTTCTGCCGGCGCTGTGAACCTCGCATTGGAATGCGCGGCGGGAGTCCCCTTGGAAGGGTCCCATGGCTGCCCTTGCCAATCAATAAGATGAGCCGGCACCTCTTGTGTCATCCCCTCCCACCATACATCGTGATCCGGTGTAAGAGCTACATTCGTAAAAAGGGTATGACTTCTTATCGTCTGCATGGCATTAGGGTTAGAGGTAAACGATGTTCCCGGCGCCACACCAAAAAAGCCAGCCTCCGGATTGATGGCATAGAGTCTGCCGTCAGCGCCAAATTTCATCCAGGCGATATCGTCTCCCACACACTCTATTTTCCAGCCGGGAAGCAAGGAGCTCACCATAGCGAGGTTGGTTTTGCCACACTGACTGGGAAAAGCTGCAGCTATGTACTTTTTTTCTCCGGAGGGATTTGTGATACCCAAGATTAACATATGCTCCGCAAGCCACCCCTGCTCTTTTGCCATCACGGACGCAATGCGCAGAGCAAAACACTTTTTCCCTAAAAGGGCATTGCCGCCGTAGCCACTGCCATACGACCAGATACTCTTTTCCTCAGG
>JAHFTP010000188.1 GCA_023265495.1 Chlamydiota bacterium | reverse complement strand
ACTCCGGGCCTGTGCGACCCTGGGGCTGACCTAGTAAGAGAATGCCAAAGGCTAGGCCTCGCCTTCACTGCCATTCCGGGACCTTGCGCCCCCATTGTTGCTCTGACACTTAAGGGGTATAAGGAAGAGTCCTTTCAGTTCTTAGGCTTTTTCCCCAGAAAAGACTCGGAGAGAAAAAAAAGCCTCTTTCAAATAGCTACCTACCCTGGCGAGAGCGTATTTTTTGAAAGCCCCCAGAGAATAGAAGAAACGCTTACGCTCATTGCTAAAATTTTTCCCGACGCTAAAATTTTTATTGCAAGAGAGATCACAAAACTCCATGAAGAGGTCATCCAAGGAAGACCCGATGAGGTTTTGCTGCATTTTCAAAAAAAGCCTCCTAGAGGGGAATTCGTGGTTATTATGGAAAGGCAAAGCACTCAAAGCCACTTAGAAACCCTACCTCCGGAGGAGCTTTTACCTATGCTTCAAGATAAGTATGGACTCAGTCTTGCCGAAGCCATCAAAGCTACAGCTTCTCTATTAGATCTGCCTAAACAAAAGATCTATAAGCTAGCCCACGACAAATCTTAGCACTCAAACAATCGATCTGCTAAAATATTGAGTAAAAGCTGTTGCTATTTACCTTGCCGTGACCTATGATAAGAAACTCTAACCAAAGCTGCTAAGTAGCAGTAAAAACAAGAGCCCTATGAGCAATCACGTTGTCATCGACATTGGAAACACGCGCATAAAAGTAGGCTGCTTTTTGGATGGACATATGCAAGAGGTGAGATCCTTTTTTCCCAAGCAAAATTTTCATGAGGAACTTGCCTCCTTTCTGACACAAAAAAAAGCAGATAGCATCCTTCTTTCTTCTGTAAACAGTTTTTACGAAACACAAGTGAGAAAAATTCTCAGCGACCATCATCTCCCCTATCACACCATAGAAAATACCCAGCTAAAATTACAGTTGGATGTAGAGGAGCCAGATGAGCTGGGGCAAGACCGCATTGCTAATGCTTATGGGGCATTGACTCGCTTTCCCTTGCAAGACTGCATCGTAGTAGATATTGGCACCACGATTACTTTTGACTATATCGTCAAGGAAGGCAAGTATCTGGGAGGCGCCATTTACACAGGGATGGAGATCGCTAGCAAAGGGCTTGCCGAGTACACAGATCAACTTCCTTTCACTGCTGTAAGCAGACCCGATTCCGCTTTAGGAAAAACGACAAATTCGCAAATCAGCAGCGGCATCTATTACGGGCATCTCGGAGCTATTGAAAGGGTTCTATTTGAGTTAAAACAAACATCTGCATCGCCAAGCTCCGTACACGTCGTTGCAACGGGTGGTGCCACACAAACTGATGATGAAAACGCTTGCGTAGGCAAGGTCGAGTTCATCCACGACTTAAAAGATCTAGTGGATTCTATAGACCCCCATCTCACCTTAATGGGGCTACAAGAAATACTGAATGAAATTATTTCAAAGCAAAAGGAGAAATAACGTATGTCTGCAAACGCCAAAGAGCTTATTTTTGAAGAAGAAGCAAGACAAAAACTACAAGAGGGCATTAGTACACTAGCCGAAGTGGTAGGAGTTACGCTAGGCCCCAAGGGAAGAAACGTAGGGCTACAAGCGAGCTTTGGACCTCCCTCTATTACAAACGATGGCAATAGCATAGTAAAAGACATCGAGCTGAAAGACCAATATGCGAACATGGGCGTATCCATGGGCAAAGAGGTCGCTAGTAAGATGAAAGAGAAATGTGGCGATGGTACAACGACTAGCATTTTGCTTTTACGCGCATTAGTGCAAAATGGCATAAAGAACATATCTTCCGGATGCAGCCCTATCCACATTAAAAGAGGGATGGAAAAAGCAGTTGACGCCATTGTCAAAGAGATTGAAAAAATAGCGATTGCCATCAAAGAAGACAAGGAGATTGTAGGTATTGCAACAGCGTCGGCTTCAGGCAACGCCTCTATAGGCAGCATGATTGCAGAAGCATTTTCTAAGGTAACCAAAGCGGGTGTGATTACCATAGAGGAAGGAAAAAGCACGGAGACAACAATTGAAATTGTCGAAGGGATGCAGTTTGACAGGGGCTATACTAGTGCCTATTTCTGCACCCATGCAGAGTCTATGACTGTAGAGATGCTAGCGCCTAAGATTCTGATTACAGATAAGAAGATCTCTTCCATCCAAGAGATTTTACCTATATTGCAAGCGATTGCTTCGACGGGAACAGAACTGCTTATCATTGCAGATGACATCGAAGGAGAGGCTCTCTCTACGCTCGTAGTTAACAAACTCAGGGGCACACTAAAAGTCTGCGCGGTAAAGGCGCCGGGCTTTGGAGACAGAAGAAAAGCTCTGCTCGAAGACATTGCTATTCTCACAGGAGCCACACTCGTTTCTGAAGAGACAGGCATGCATCTGAAAGAAGCTGATGCTGCCGTGCTTGGCTCAGCAGAAAAGATCGTGATCGGCAAAGACAAGACTACAATCATTGGAGGCAGTGGAAAGCACGAAGCAATCAAAGCACGCGTCTCTCAGATAGAAGCGGAGAGCAAAATGACAACAAGCTCCTATGACAGAGAGAAGCTCGACGAAAGAAAAGCAAAGCTCTCAGGGGGTGTTGCCGTCATCCGCGTAGGGGCTTCTACAGAGCCGGAGATGAAACAAAAAAAGCAAGTCTTTGAAGATAGTTTGAATTCCACAAGAGCAGCGCTTGAAGAAGGCATTGTTCCCGGTGGAGGCATTGCGCTACTGCGCGCTAGCCAGGCTGTTGGGAAATTATCTCTTCCTCACGAAGAATCCTTAGGCGCTCAGATCGTCTTAAAGGCTTGTAAAGCACCCTTTAAACAGCTCGTAAGCAACACAGGCTACGACAGCTCCGTTGTACTAGAGCAGATACAAGCAAAGAAAGGGAACTTTGGCTTTAATGCAATGACAGAACAAGTAGAAGACCTCATTGTCGCGGGGGTTGTAGACCCGGCCAAAGTCGTCAAACATGCCCTTCTGTTTGCAGCATCTACTGCCGGCATTGTCCTCTTATCAGAAGCTCTTATCGGTAATGCACCTGAAGAGACTGAGGAGAAAAAATAGCCTTATTCGTTATACTGCGTCTTAAAGAAAACAACTCATTTAGGACGCAGATGACTAAAAAAGCAGCTATTATCCCTGCAAAAGGAATTGGCGATGCACTTCTTATGCTCATTACCTCCTATGCTCTGCAACACAGAGGATATGAGGTCACCTCCTACCACGGAGCCCTGCAAGAGTTAGAACAATGGCTTCCCCATCACAAGTTTTCTGCGCTCCCGTCGCTCGAAAATTTTGCTTCCCACTTTTCTACTTATAGTCTCATCGTTGTAGAAAATGACAACTCCTCCACTAGCAAGATGCTTCTCTCTTTAAGAGAGCAGAGAAAGTTACCTGGCGTTCACCTCTTTTATCCTACTTACTCTGCAAAAAAACATGGGCCCTTGACCGGGCAAGACGTTGTCTTCGATAGCGATCTTTCTATGGCTGAAAATATAGCGATAGCCACTAGCAAGATCCAAAACAGCGCCATCACCTCTAAAAACAATGGACTCACTCCCCCGGAGGGACTTGTCCATCGCAAGAATAAAACAAGGGTCGTGATCCATCCTACAAGTAGTGAAGAGAAAAAAAACTGGCCAGCTAGCAG
>JAHFTP010000034.1 GCA_023265495.1 Chlamydiota bacterium | reverse complement strand
GGAGAAGTGGCGCAAAAACTGACTCCTTTGTACCGTTTGCCATCGGATTTTACGCAATCTGTCCCCTTTGACATGTGGTCCCTTGTAGAAAAATGGAAAAAATCCACTAATGATTTAGCAGAACGCGCCTTACAGGCTATACGATTTGTTCAGGATGAGGTGAGATATCTTGGCATTGAAGAAGGCATGGGAGCATTTCAGCCTACTGCCCCGAGCATAACCTTCCAACGCCGATTTGGGGATTGCAAAGACCAAACCTTCCTGTTACACGCTCTTCTTCAGTTAATGGATATCTCATCTAAACCCCTTCTCGTTCATTCAAGTAGAGGAAAAAGGCTTCCTGAGGTTTTGCCAATCCCTCTTTTATTCAACCATATCGTTCTGCAACTGGAATTGGACGGCGCTACTTATTGGGTTGATCCCACCTTAAGCCTTCAAGGAGGCTCCTTACAGACAAATTTCTTTCCAAATTATGAATGGGGACTTTTGCTTTCTGATGATACGGAGACATTAACATCCCTTCCAAAGCCCGCTTTTAAAACTCCAATAGAGATCGACTCTTCTTTTGTCCTAGAATCTGAGGATTTCGCCCATTTGAACATAAAAACCACTTTCTACGGCTTTAGAGCTGACCGGTTTAGACGATCGCTTAAATGGAATGGACTAAAAAAGATCTCAGATGAATCTCTTTCCGATATGCAAGAAGCATATGGCGCCGTCACTATAGACTCTCCGATGGAAGCCTTAGACGATCGAGAAAATAATACCCTCACCCTCCTCGAGTCTTATCGACTCCCCACCCAAACACTATCCAATAAAAAAGTACTAGAGCTGTTTTCTTTTATACATAGGAATTATCTTCGCACTCGAATCAATCCAGAAAGAACCTCCCCTTATACCATCCCTTATCCTCTCTGGGTAAAAGAGCATATTCATATTGAAAGTCCCTTTGTTAAATGGAAGCCTTTTGAGAATGTATATAAGCAAGAACACGAATCACTTCTATATACACTTTCTACACAAATAAAAGAAAATAGCGCTGACTACAACTTTGAACTCAAGCACTTACAAGATCAAATTCCCACAATTTCCCTTCACGACTACTGGTGTATGATAAATGATATCGACCAAAAAAAACCTCCTAAAATGACCATAACTTCTTCGTCTGATTCTACCGAAGGGAAAGACTTTTCACTTCTTTACTTACTTGTAGGTTTTTTTATATGGCCCATAATCTATTTCCTCTCCAGAAAAAAGAAATCGATCCGTGATCGATTATAAATCTTTTCATCATCTATGCGATACCTACTATCTACGTGTGATACCGAAATGTACTACACCTAGAACCTCATCTAATGGAGATACCAGACAGACGCCTAACCCATCTATCGTCAAGAGGAACCACTTAAATGCTTACTCCTATAACGTTGCAAAGCAAGGCCTAGAGCAATAACACCTAGTCCTACAATGCTGAGCCCCAGGGGAAATAGAGAAGATGTTGCAAAGCATCGATAAGCGAGCATTCCTAAATAACTGATAACACCCATTGCCCCAAAGATGACAAAGACTAGTCTTTTCAGTATCGGCCCCAGGAGAACCATGAAAACATTCACTACACAATAGCCAAAATATTCCCATTCAGTCGTGTAATCAATCATAGTTATCCCCAGCCAAAAGGAAAGTACTCCAATAAGGTATGCCCAAAATGCAAAATCTTCCTTTGTTTTCCGATCTATCCACAAGGCTATCCCAATAATACATAAGCCAAAGACTATGGCGATCAGCTCATCTAAAGACTCTAGTTGCATGCCAGTATACATCATCAAAAAGGGGACAATGTCCATGCTCATAAACCACAAAGTCACGTATAGGATCACTGTTAAGAAGGGAAATCTAATAAAATACATCGCAACTAATACGACCACAATGGTAGAGAGCTCCATCATAAGCCATCCACCTCGAATGAACGCATAAAAGTCAGGGTAGTCACCGGGACAATCTCCGGGCCACCACCCTATGATATCTTGCCCGGCATACGTAATAAGCGGAACCAAGGACAACGAGAGAAAAAGAGAAAGCCCTCCTACAACATGCCATTGCTTTACTTTCCAGAAATAGATGCCGATGCTGCAGAAAAAAATAGCGTACGCTATTGAAATAAAAAACAGCCCATACACGCCATATGTAGAATACCCCTCGCTTGCAAAGGTGATCAGAGCATAAAAAACAATTAAAGCACCTAGATAATAGATGACGTTCAATAGATTAAACCGCTTAGTTTGGCTTGTTTTTGCATGTAAAAGACGCCAAAGCTCTTCCTTCTGCGGTATGGTCATCCCCATCTCGTCGGCAGCTTTAAATAAGTCCTCTTTGTTAAATCGACTTTCATTTCCGGTATGATTCATAAAGCCCTTTTTCTTTTTATACTTCTTCACTGCATCTGCAGTTTAGCGAGACTAGGCAATATTAGCCCAACTAAATCGAGTTTTCCCACAGGGGGGATATCACAGAAATACACTCTCTCCACACACCCTTCAATCTTAAAAAGATATTGAACTAAATTTAACTGATTCTTTACTTTTCATTTTTTCTTTGTGAGGTAAAGATATGTTCCGACTTCTAAGTTTAATAGCTCTGTCACCAGTTTCCATTATATTGCTTTTTCTATATTTTTTTGAGCATGCCATAACTCATGCAACTGCACAAAGAAAGAGAGCACTACTTAATGCCAAAGCTTGCAAAATAACCCATCGCATTGTCTGCATGGATCGGAAATACGTCTATTGCTTCTGTTAAGGTTTCTCGATAGATTTCTTCTGGTTTTGATGTTTGAGCATTTACCATGCTATAGACCAAATAATTCCCATCAACAAACCTCACATGAGAAATATACCAAGGTTCAGCTTCTATCCTATCACTTTTATGCATGAAAGAAATGCCAAAACTGATATTTTTCCAGCCAAAATTTTTGGGCAAAAACACTGCTAGGTCACGGCAATTTTTAAATTCGTTTAGAAAATTATTGACTACACCAAGAATCAAAGTACGTGCGTCCGAAAGATATACTTTCAATGGCAAAAGAAGCTGAAAATTAATTTCCTGTATTTCTTTAGCCTCAGGAGGTATAGGATAACTATACATTATCGAGAAATCGTTTTTTAGTAGTATTTTAGCTCCTAAATCTTTGTAAAATTTTGCCGCAGTTTCCTGGATGTTACACGTCGTCTTGGACTTACCAGAAATTTCCCCCTCATTAGGATGTTCTCGACTGCATCCTGTTAAGTGCATTAATAACAACAATAAGAACAGACCTATACGCATGATTTACCTCGCATTCTAGAAAGCACTACCACATTAGTAAAAAGATCTCTTATGGTATGACACAACCAGATTTTTCATGTAAGGAAATTTCTCAGCGAAAATGACATGTTCTCATGTGTCCAGAAAAAGGTTGCACTATCAAGGATCATATTTTTTTATTACGACTATTCACTAACCAATTTTGCGCCCGCTCCAGCTTCTTTTGATGTATATATGCAGCCCGTCGTCGGAGTTGATCAAGTGCAACTTCAGGATATAGAGTGTAAATTTCTGCACGTTTTAGAATTTCTCGTCCATCTGACTTACCAGTTTCTACTCTTGTCACACCTGCATGCGAGAAATCAAAACATACAGCAAACTCTCTTACCGATAATCCAAGATTATTCCGAAAGCATTTTAGATCTGATCCAGTAAAATTCTCGCAATAGATCGGTTTAAATAAAAAAGATGAAGGACCACGTGATGCAATAGTGGACAATAATATTAACGGATTATTTTCATCTGCAGAAATGCCTACAGATTTACAATATTCAAAATAAGCTGGATTCTCTCGAGATGGAATACGTTCTGCAAATGGCCGAAATAGTTGCTTAGATTGATAGATTCGACGAATCAGCAACATCTCAGGACCTAATGGGATTGCCTGAGACGAACACAAATAATTCTTATTATACTCAAAATGAAACTCCCCCTCTTTTAGGGTGAGCTCTCCAACTACTTGAACACTACTATTTTTTTCCAGCACTACCTGTACACCTACTATCATTTGAAAATTAAATGGCATTACAAATCTCCTGATATCTTCTTTGAATCAATCTTAAAATTGCATTCTTACGTGCAGTGGACAGAAAGCTTATAGTCGCTAGACTTTCGACTGCTTGCAAATTAATACGCTTTGCAAAACTTATTACCTCTTCCTTAAACCCTAGGCGAAACCATTCTTTAACATAGTCCTTCATAATAGGTTCGTTTGTCTCAAATGTGGCAATAGCTCCACGAGGTTCGTGATATGCACCCAAAAGTTCTGGAATCTCCATTGCTAAATAACAGGGATTATCATAGAAAGGGGCTAACGTAGTTCCATTAGCATCTCGAATAAGACCTAAGTTACGCCCATGACGATCATTGTTGCCAATCAACGCGTCGAATAGACACAGTTCGATGAAGCGAACTATGGCATCATAGCGACCTACTTCTTTTTCGATAATCTTTAGTAAATGCTCACAATCGTAGTCTTTCGGTTGATCTAGATATCGATAAATATGCACTAGATCGCTTCCTGGTCGGTTATTCATAAAATTCGTAGAAACAAAACTTTCCAATTTATTTTGGAATAGAATCATATAATGATCCGGAACTAACAATCCTAGAGCGCGAGCGAGTTGATTGCATAGATACTCAGTTAATGGCAACTCTGGGATCTCCTTCTGAATCACCTTGAGAATATAACTTTGGGTACCGATGCGTGCGGAGTATTTTCGGAATTTACCATGAAAAAAGCTCGTATTAATCTGTGCCCAATCCCTTTCTTCATTCGCTTCCTCACTAGACCTCGCCACTACGTCTCGAAAATCATCCGGTTCAGATACTTTGAACCACTTACAAAAGCAACTCCGATGAAGCCCTGATAACATCTCTCTTTCTCCCACGGACTGTTTGCACAGATAACAAAGCCTCATTTTCAACTCCCCTTTGATATCAGTATATACCACCATGGATATGGATGCAAGATATACCACGCGAAACTTGGTATATCTTAATACCAAATAAGAGCAGATATCATCACATATCAAATCCCTCACGCAATAAAATTATAAATAACTAATAACAAAGACGTTACTGGATAGCAGAATTTCAATCCGAATAACCGGTATTCATGAGCTAATTATGCAAAATTAGGAAAAATTGGACCATATACTGGCCCAGCAAGAGTAAAAACTAAAAACCAAATCTATGAAGTCATTCCATAAATCCTTGATTATAAGAGTTGCTCGGAACAGGAATCGAACCTGCGCGGGATTGCTCCCAGGAAATTTTAAGTCTTACAAAATCAATGATCAGCTAAAGAAAACTATAAACAACTACTTGGGATTCAAACTATTAAGACCAAATCCAAAGTAGCTGTTTGTAGTAGAATACAGCCTCTTTTAGTTGCCGAGTGGAGCATGGACCATTTTCCCCAAACACATCTTCAAAAATCCATGTGTATATTATATTGGGCGCATAGTATACTGTTCATTATAAAGAGACACTTATGGTAAAGATAAGAAAAACGCCTGAGTTCGATGAGTGGCTGTCTGCATTGCAAGTCAAAGAACGAGCCCAGGTAGAAGCTCGGTTGTACAGGATTGAGTCCGCCGCACACTTCGGTGACTGCAAACCTTTAGCAGGAACAGATAACAGCATTTTAGAGCTGCGATGGAAAAATGGATGGCGGGTATATTTTTATAGAGAAGAGCGTTTCGCTATAAGATTGTTATTAGGAGGAAAGAAAAATGACCAAAAAGAAGACATCAAAAAAGCAAAAGTTTTGTTTGGACGATATGCCAATTATAAAGAGCAAAAAAAAACCTCCTAATCTCAACCATAAACCTAGTGCTTTTTTCAAGGATCATGAGAACGTGGCAGAAGCTCTTCTACAAAGCTTAGAAGAAAATGACGCCGATGCTTTTTTAGAGATTTTGGATGCATATTTGAAGGTAAATCGTACTAAAGTAGCTAAAGAAACTCGTCTTTCAAGAACTACCGTTCAAAATGCTTTATCAAAAAAAGGCAATCCGACTATTCGCACCATAGCGAAAATTGTTCATCGAGCAGTAGCTTAAAAATCACATTATCAACCAAGCCCTTCTTGTGATCGGATAGATTTTTTGCTAAGACTGCATTATGACCATTTCTGTGACGTCACCAAAATAGTCCAAATCAACCGTACCGTTTTTTTGGTACAATTGCCAAACCTTTGTTACTACTAAATTCAAACATATGCTGAAAACACTATCAGCATTTTTTTCAATTGGAGCATTTTTGGAGCATTTGTAAAGATGAGACTTTCAACACTCACAAAATACGGTTGTAAATCATTGATTATAAAGATTGCTCGGAACAGGAATCGAACCTGCACGGGATTGCTCCCAGGAGATTTTAAGTCTCCAGTGTCTACCGTTCCACCATCCGAGCACAAAAAAGACTCTTCCTTCGGTAAAAGGAAAGAAGAGTCTATCTAATTTCTTGATAAGAATCAAGCGCTAAACCAAGGGATTACTCTTGATGGCCTTCTTCTTTGGTGTGAGTAAAGCTGGAAGGCATTGGAAAATCTTCTTCATCAGGAAGTGCCACGAAATCTTCTGTTGCTTGCTTAGGAGCGGCCGTTTCTTCCTCCTTGGAAAAGCTCTTCTCATGAGAAGGCTCATCCGGAGTTGGAGGAGTAGGCGGAGTAATCATATGATCCTTATACCGACTGATGGTGTCTGAAATAAGGGTGGGAGGAGGAGGGAATAATGTGGAAAAGAGGGGCGTAGAGATTTTACCCTCTTCTGCCATTTCTCCATCTTCAGACTCTTTTTCTTCTGAAGTGTCCTCTGAAGGTGCAGCTCCTTTTTCTCTTTCATTCCAGTCTCTTCTGTCATCGGGACGACGTCTGCGATTGCGGCGACGGTCTCTTTTCTTAGAGCCACGTTGCTCTACAGAAATCTCCGGCATTGCCTCTTCGGAAGCGCCTTCCGATGCCGATTCTTCTGCGACATCTTCTGTCTTTTCCATGCTAGGTTCTTTGCTAGCACGCAAGGAAGCATCCCTTCCACCGCCAATCTTAATATTACGCTCAGGAGCCACATTTTTAAGCACAACGCGAGCTTCCTTGACTTCGGTCACTTCGTAGTCCATCACAGGAACTAAGAAGGGTTTAGGCCTTTCTAAAGACCTATAAAACATAGATTGCCCAAAAGACACGACTTCTATGGCATCTACAAAATATTCTTCACCACTTCCCCCCTTGCTACTTTTAATACAAAGTTTGTATCCATCTTTAGGAGAAATGATAGTTTCAATAATCGGTTCTCGAGTAAAGTTCACACTTTTATCCATTGTTAAGGTTGATAATCCATTCCTTCATCAGAAGATCCATGGTCAAAAAAATCGTCTACGGGCTTCCGACAAAGAAATTTTTATTTCTTCTCTACGCTTGCTATGTATTCTACCAGATCTACAACACGATGGGAATACCCCACTTCGTTATCATACCAAGCGACTAACTTAAAAAATCTACTATTTAGGGCTATGCCTGCCCCTTTATCAAAAATACAAGAAGAGGTATTTCCTATGAAATCAGAAGACACCACCTCTTCATCGCAATATTGCAAGATCCCTCGCATAGGTCCTTCTGATGCCTTTTTAACAACATCGCATATTTCTTCGTAAGAAGTATCTTTTGAGAGTCTCACTGTTAAATCTACCACTGACACATCAGCAGTAGGAATTCTAAAGGCCATACCTGTTAATTTGCCTTGGACTGCAGGCAAACATTGCCCTACAGCTTTGGCAGCACCCGTTGAAGAGGGAATAATGTTGATACTCGCAGCCCTACCGCCTCTCCAATCCTTTCTAGAGGGGCCATCAACAGTGGGTTGCGCAGCGGTTAAAGAATGCACTGTTGTCATCAGTCCTTCTTCAATGCCAAAATGGTCTAACAAAACCTTAGTCAGAGGTGCTAAGCAATTTGTCGTACAAGAGGCATTAGAAACAACAAAGTGCGTTTTGGGATCGAACTCTTTTTCATTGACGCCCATCACTAAGGTTTTTACGTCTCCCTTCGCTGGGGCTGTAATAATCACCCTTTTTGCACCATCTTTCAAATGCTTTTCAGCCTCTTCTTTTTTAGTAAAAAAACCCGTAGATTCTACCACATAGTCAATACCTAATTGCCGCCATGGCAACTTGGTTGGGTCTTTCTCTGAAAACACTAAAATCTTCTTGCCATCGACTAAGATATGATCTTCTCCATGCTCTACTGTAAAAGCAGGCCTCCTATGCACAGAATCATACTTAAGTAAATAGGCCAAGTTGTCGGCGGGAACAAGATCATTGATCGCAACAACCTGTACGGAGTGATGCTTTTCTATTATACATCGAAGGACTAAACGCCCAATTCTACCAAATCCATTAATCGCTACTCGTACACTCATACTTTCCTCGCTGACCTGTAAACCAAAGGGATCATATAGCAGTTTTTTAAGAAAGTAAAGGAGATTTAAAAGAGAAAAACCTCTCAGGCCAGATGCAAAAAAAGCTGTCCAAACATGGACAGCTTTTTTTCATAAATCCACCAAAAAAGAAGGTGATTTTTAAGAAAGATACTCGAGATAACAGGTTTGCGCTCCGTCACCTACTCTGTTGGCTTTCTTAATAATTCTGGTGTATCCACCATTTCTTGTTGCAAATCGCCCAGCTAGGGTATCGAATAACTTGCCTATAACAATTCTATCCCCATTAAAACCTACCGTCGACTTCTTCTCTTTAGCTTCACGAGCCTCTTTCGGTGTTAATGTATTATATCTAATCATTAGCTTAGCGATCACAAGCCTTCTGCTAGCTAGCGTATTTTTCTTGGCTAGAGTAATCAGACGATCTGCATGTCTTCTTACTTCTTTTGCTTTTGTAATGGTGGTCTCTATACGTCCATGTTCAACCAAGGACTTTAACATATTGGCTATAAGGCATCTATTGTGAGAGCCAGTTCTTCCAATTTTAAATGTATGTTTACCGTGTCTCATACTTCAGTTCCTGCCTTTTGATTCAAATAATCTTGCATGACATCTTTCACGTTATCTCTAGTGATACCCATCTTGTTTAGGTCCATACCGAGAGACAATCCCATTTCTTCTAATTTAGCTTTAATTTCATTTAAGGACTTTTTACCAAAATTCCTAAATTTCAACATTTCGATTTCAGGCATAATAACTAGCTCTGCTA
Source organism: Chlamydiota bacterium (assembly GCA_023265495.1). GTDB lineage: Bacteria > Chlamydiota > Chlamydiia > Chlamydiales > Rhabdochlamydiaceae > JAHFTP01. The sequence goes on along the minus strand of JAHFTP010000034.1, from coordinate 2,996 downwards.
TCGTCTCAATATTTGCTCCAGCTAAGCAGTTAGTAGATCTAACTGATAGTTCGATTTCATTAATCTTCAAAGCCAGCTTTTGCAATAGCGCATCTCTATCCGTATTCACTTCTGTTTCCCCTTTGTCGAAGGAGATAGAATGAATCTTGAGTTGATCGAAGATTTGGAAGTGCATCACTCCAATTTGCGTAGCAAATGTGAGTGCTTCTTCAGGTTTTACCCTGCCATCTGTATGTACTTCAATGATCAATCGATCATAGTCTGTATCTTGACCTACACGAGTGTTCTCCACGTAGTAATTGACGAGTCGCACAGGAGAAAAGGCTGAGTCAATAATAATTTCATCGGTTACCTTATCTACTATTTGATGTCTTTCAGAGGGAACATATCCTCTTCCCATAGCCACTTTGAGATCTACTCTTCTTGCCATAGGCTTTGTTATTGTAAAGACCTTCAACTCTGGATTTACCACTTCAAATGTCGGGTCTCCGCACAGATCCTTTAAAGTAACAACATATTGTCCATTTCCTTGTTCGAGCATTGCTGGCGTAATATCTAGCATAGTCGTTAGGATTTTGTTGTCTCTTGACCCTGATTCTTCATCTACAGGGAGTTTTCTTAAAAGAGCGCCTTTAAGATTGAGAATGATATGCGTCATATCTTCTATGATCCCTTCGGAAGCCATGTACTCATGAGGAACGCTTTCGATTCTTACAGATATAATGGAAGGAGCTTCTAAGGATGTGAGCATTATTCTTCGTAGCGCATTCCCAATAGTATGTCCAAAACCTCTTTCAAATGGCTCTGCAATAAATCTTGCGAAATTTTCTTTTCTATCTGATTCATCAACTTTTATTTTACTTGGCAACTCAAACTTGCCATACTTAACTGCCATGACTTTTTTCTCCTATGGAATTTTCCTGTCTACTGGAAATGAAATTAGGGTTAATTTTACACACGTCTTCTTTTTCTTGGACGGCATCCATTATGCGGTACAGGAGTTGTATCACGGATAATTGTTATCAACAAACCTGAACTTTGCAGCCCTCTAACTGCAGACTCACGTCCTGCTCCAGGACCAGAAAGATTGATCTCTACTTCTTTCATTCCTAAGCCCATCGCTACCTTTGCTGCATCTTGGGCAGCAACGGTTGCAGCATAAGCAGAAGATTTTCTAGAACCAGAGAAATTCACCTTCCCAGCAGAAGCCCAAGAGACAACATTGCCAGCTAAGTCGGTAATCGATACGATTGTGTTATTGAATGTTGCTTTTACAAACACTATGCCACTGGGGACAGTGCGTACTACTTTTTTTCTAGTTTTAAAGCCCGTTTTTTTAACAGCTTGTTTTTGCGCTTCTTGCTTTGCCAAAGTACCCTACCTCGTCTTAATTATTTTTTCTTGTTAGCTACAGTTTTTCTCTTACCCTTACGTGTTCTCGAATTAGTGCGAGTGCGTTGACCACGTACAGGCAACCCCAAACGGTGTCTCATGCCTCTATAAGAGTGTATGCTAATAAGTCTCTTTATATTGTTTTGAATTTGTCTTCTAAGATCTCCTTCCACCGTATAGTCTTTTTGCAAAACAGCGTTGATCTTAGCGATGTCATCTTCTGTCAAGTTGTGCGCTCTCATATTAGGATCTAATCCTAATTTAGCAATGATTTCATTGGAGAGTTTTCTTCCAATTCCATAGATGTATGTAAGACTAACCTCTAGTCTTTTCTTCTCGGGGATATCTATCCCTATAATCCTTGGCATGCTACGTTCCCTTTTTTAATCACTTTTACTTATATATCCATAAGAAGTTATCAGAGTACTTCTTAATTTACAAGATGTTCTATCTTAAAGCTTCCTAGAGAGACAAAAGAATCATTTGCCATCAAATACTTTCTATTTTCCTCTGAGTCGCCCTCTTTTCATAAAGCCCTCATACCTTTTCATAAGGAGATGAGATTCAATCTGTTTTGAGGTGTCTAATACTACCCCCACCAAAATAAGTAGAGATGTGCCACCAAAAAAATATGTTATCGTTTGATCTACGCCGATGAGCTTTCCAATAATCGTAGGTAATATAGCAATAAGTGCTAAAAACAGCGCCCCTGCTAGTGTAATTCTGTTCATTGTAGCCTCTAAAAAGTCTTGAGTAGGCTTACCCTGTCTAATTCCTGGGATAAAAGCTCCATTCTTTTTCATATCTGACGTTATCTGCTCAGGGTGAAATTGCGTAGCAGTCCAAAAGTAAGTAAAAAATAGTATTAACATCACATAGAGAATCGTATAACCAGTACTTCCTGGAGAAAGAGAGCTTGCAACAGATCCGAGCCACGTTCCTTTTCCAAGAAATTGAGCAATCGTCGCTGGAAACATTAAAAGAGAACTAGCAAAAATGACCGGTATTACCCCTGCATAATTAATTTTTAGTGGGATATAAGCACTTCCTGATCCCTGCACTTCATGTCTTCCTACCACTCTTCTAGCATATTGCAGTGGAATCTTGCGCTGACCTTGAATAATTAAAATTGTACCTACTATGATAAAAACAAAAACCCCTGCCAAAACCACCAAGGAAGAGAATGTCAGTTGTCCCACTTCTTGCGAATCCAAATTCAGCTGTCTTATTATAGAACCTATTGTTCTTGGCAACGAGGAAAGAATACCTAACGTAATAATTAAGCTGATACCATTTCCGACTCCTCTCTCGGAGATCTGTTCTCCAAGCCACATCAAGATCAAAGTCCCTGAAGTCATTGTAAACATGACAATCAGATAAAATAGGATGGGTATACCAAACAGTTGCACATCAATAATATCACTTACGATGATGCCAGGGTTAGAGTAGTTCAGCTGGACGGCATATCTGGCATATAAACAGGACTGGAAGAAAGCTAACACGACAGTGAGCATACGGATCCATCTGCCCAACTTTCTTCTACCCACCTCTTGATTCTCTTTTATCTCTCTTTGAAGAGAAGGAACAAGTGCCATTACGAGCTG
>JAHFTP010000033.1 GCA_023265495.1 Chlamydiota bacterium | reverse complement strand
TATGCAGAAGCGCTTTATGAAACTGCTCAATTTTATGAAAGAACGAAAAAAGCGCATGCTTCGATGATCTATTACTCAAAGATCGTCTCCAACTATCCTCAGACAAAAATAGCGCAGAAATCGGGAAAACGCCTTGTCGAACTGCAGAAAAAATTAGGCAAAGGAGTTCAATTTCCTGAGAATGCTCCCGAGGAGATGGAGCCTTCCGGTATCACTCTTCCTCCCAATCCCTCTCTTACGGTGAGCAGCGAAGAGCCATCTACACCGCAAACAGGGCTGAGCCAAACACAACAAGAGGAAACAGAGAAAGACTGTGAACAAAAAACTGCTGCCGAGTCGAATTAGCCATTTTTTTGTTTTGGCCCTTTTTCCATGGATACTCACTTCTTGTGGGTACCGGTTTTCTTCTCATGGTTCTTCAGATGATGATGCGTTAACTATGAGTATTCCCTATATCCAAGGAGATCCTGCAGGCCTGTTGAATAACACCCTAGTAGAAATGATTTCTCGATCCGGCAAGTATCAATGCGTACAGAAAGGGGGAGACCTTCTATTGCAAGTCATTCTTTTATCAGATGTCAACGACAAGATTGGCTTTCAATACGATAGAGACAACACAGTTTCTCGCAGGGAAAGGAATATCATAGGAATCGAAAATCGAAGAACGGCCACGGCTCAAGTGTCGGTCTATAACGCGCATACGGAGGAATTGGTTTTAGGGCCTTTTGAAGTGAAAGGATTTTCTGAGTACGATTATTTTGATTCCGGATCTCCGCGAGATATGAGTTTTGTCAGTCCCGGCGGAAAAAACGAGTCCATTATTCGCTTTTCCCTTGGACAATTGGACTCAGTAGAAGGAGCTCATGATACAACATCCAACGCTCTCTACAATGATTTGTCACAGAAAATTACTCGGGCAATTGTTTACAAAGATCTGGCAGAAAAATCTTAAAAAGTTGTCATTTCTTTTTGCCTATAGAAGAAATCACAGCCTCCGTATCCAACACTTCATTTAAAAAGTGATGGAGTACTTTCAAAATATACCTAGGGCTGTTGTATACGCCCGATGTGCTAAACACGATCTCTAGATGCGGTTTTTTTTGATGGATGAGTGCTATCAAGGTGATAGTACTCGGTGTCTCAGATTCTGCTTGAGGGACAATCCAAATAGCAAACTGCTCGTTGAAAAGGGTGACTTTGTCAGGTGTTTCGATAACATGAAATTGAGAGGTCAATTCGTCAGAGGAACTATGATCAAAATTATGGCCATCAAGCAAGTCTAGTTCCTGTAGCAACTTGATGCCAACAGGAATAACTCCATCCGGAACCCATTTTGAAAAGTTCTCCGTAAAATCCTTATATGCCTCTTCCAACTCTATCGGATTCATCTTCCTCCCCCAACTTCGCCCTGTCCTGATTTTAGCTCTAAAACTACCCCCTTGTCAAGAGGGACGCTAAAAATTTCATATTGATCATGTTTTCATTTTTTTTTAAAGATAAAGTTGGGTAAAAAAGAAAGAATGCTAGTTTTTTTTCAAACCATAGGTTAGTATCTTGAACAAAAAAATAATAATAACATCTTTATGATGAAATGCTTATATGTAGTTTTGTTGTGCGCGCTACTTTTTTTGTCTTCTCTCTCTGAAGCAAAACAACTGCAATGTGATGTTCCGGCACCGGCTGCAATTCTTATCAATGCGGAGACGGGTGCTATTTTGTACGAGAAAAATGCCCATCAACTGCAATTTCCTGCAAGTACAACTAAAATAGCTACAGCTCTTTATGCTTTAGAAAAGAAGGGCTCATTTTTACAAAGCCCTGTCGTAGCCTCCGCTGAGGCACTAGGAGCTGTAAGTACGCAGATAAGAAGATCAAGTGGAGCGCATCCCTCCTATAGGCTGGAATTTGGGGGTACGCACATTGGCTTAAAAGTAGGGGAAATCCTACCTTTAAGAGATCTGCTTTACGGACTTATGCTCTCATCAGGCAATGATGCAGCGAATGTAATTGCAGAATACGTATCGGGCAGTGTTCCTCATTTTATGGAAGAGATGAATACCTTTTTACGAGCAAGCGGCTGTTTGCATACCCACTTTACGAACCCGCACGGTCTTCCAGATCCCTCCCATGTCACCACTGCCTATGATCTAGCACAAATGGCAAGAGTTGGTATGAAAAACGTCTTTTTTCGCCAGGTGGTGAAAACGGTCAGTTGTCCAAGGCCTGCTACGAATAAGCAGCCCGAATCAGTACTGGTACAAACCAATGGTCTTCTAAAGTCGGGACCTTATTACTACCCTTATGCTATTGGTGTAAAAACTGGATATACAGTATCTGCCGGCCAGGCACTGGTGGCTGCAGCAGAAAAAGAGGGGAGAAATCTGATCGCTGTTGCCCTCAATTGTGATGACAAAGCCTCTAGATACAAAGCAGCCGTTGCCTTATTTGAGGCAGGCTTTAATGAAAAGAAAGTACAAAGAAAGCTCTTTGCAAAAGAATACCATCATTTTACTAAGGAGGTGAAAGGGGCAAAATCTCCTGTGGAAGCCATCTTGCAAAATGATGTCTATGTGGAGTACTATCCATCGGAAGAGGCTGATTTCCAGGCAGCTATAAAATGGGATGCTATTCATCTGCCTACAATCGCTGGGGAAAAGGTGGGCCAGCTGCAAATTAAGGATGTACATGGTGTTTTTTACAATAGCTTTCCTATCTATGCAGCAAAGGATATCCAGAAAACCTTTATTCAAGTGGTTGTGGATGTAGCAGATAGCACTCAAAATGTTCTGCGGCATCATAAGCAGTTAATAGGGCTTGGCTTTGGATGTATTTTGCTGGGCTCTATCTTCTATAGGCAACATAGAAAGAAAAAGGCTCATGGGAAGAATTGGGGGGTGGGGCCAAAACGTGATTCTTAGCAAGAGCACATGCCAGTACTGTTTGTATCATGGTGTATCCCATACTTTACGAAAGAGGTTTTTTATGAGTCAGCTTATATTACAAGAACATGGAATGGGGTGCGGGGTGGCCTGTGTTGCTTTTGCTCTCGAAATTTCTTATAAAAAAGCCCTTTCACTTTTTGATAAACCACAAAATGCCTGGTCAAAAGGCTATATGTGCAGAGATATAATCCATGCTCTGCATAATGGAAAAAAAGAGTACCGACATTTTTGGTATCAAAAAAAGCATGAAAAATTTTTGAAAAAGCCAGGAGTGATCGTATATATCAAACGTAGTGAGAAGTATCCTGCAGGCCACTATTTAATAAGAACATCAGAGAAGACGTGGATGAACCCTTGGTCCAATTTCCCCGTTATTTATCCTTTAGAGGGAACTTTTCAAAAGCGGCTGCCGGGAGTTGTAGGATACATCATGATCCCAAATATCTTGAAAACTAAAAAGCTCTCAGTGGATAAATAGTAGATCTTGGGTTAAGGTCTGATTTTTTTATATAAATTAATAAAATCCCCTAAAGATAATTGCTCCGGTCTTGCCGTCTCCTCAAAAGAGAGGGCCTGCAGTGCAGAGACGACCTCCGCAGGGGTAAATAGCTTTCTTAAGGAAGAGCGAAGCATTTTCCTTCTTTGCTGAAAGGCTGCGCGCACAAAGGGAAAGAACTCGCTTTCATTGACCGGAACTGTCGGACTTTTTAAGCAAAATTGTACGACACAGGATTGGACAGAAGGCTTGGGATGAAAGCAGCTGGGTTCCACGGTGAATAAGTACTGCATATCACAATAGTACTCGAGAAAAATGGTGAAAGAGCTGTAGCTTTTTGTGTTTTTCTTGGCTACAAACCTGTCCCCTACTTCCTTTTGTACCATGAGAGTCATAGTTGAAATCTTGTCGTGAAGTGGCACAAACTTCTCTAAGATAGGAGTGGTAATGTGATAGGGCAGATTAGCTACTACTTTAACTTTTGTCTTTAGGGTGCTTAAGAGTTCTTCTATAGGGCATTCTAAGATATCTGCTTTGATTACTTGTAATCTGTGATCTTCCGTTTGGAGTCGAATGAGCGTATCTGCAAACTGAGGGTCTTTTTCTATGGCAATAACATGAGCGCCCCCTTCTAAAAGTCCTTCCGTTAAAGCCCCAGCTCCCGGGCCGATTTCTATAACGGTGTCTCCCGCTGCCACTTCGGATTCTCTTACAATCTTGCGAACAATGTTGCTGTCGATAAGAAAGTTTTGCGAAGAGTGTTTTTTTAGAGTCAGCCCTTCACTTTGAAGAAAGGCTTGCAATTCCGATAAATGACTTATTTTCATCGCAGGGAAAAGGGCTGAAAGTCGGTAGGAATATTTTCATGCATCGATTTCGAATCATACCCAAATTTTTCTCTGATTTTAGTGATGTATGTTTCCGATTCTTTTGATACGGCTTTTTGTAAGAGCTCATCTTTTAGTTTGTCCGCAACTTGTGCAAAAGAAGGGGGATTTACCTTTGTGTGATTTTTTAGGTGGAATATGCGATAGACAACACTTTGATCAAAGCGACTGAGCTGACGGACCGGCGCGCTAATCGAATTAATCACCATCTGTGTTAGTGCTGTTTTGTGGGAGTCGGCCAAGCTTTTTTCATCCACATTATATTCTTCAGAAACGGTAATAGTGACGTCCGGATTGTCCCCCACTTCTCCTTTGATGTTCTCTACTACATCAGCCAGTGGGCAATGTAGTTCATCTAACCTTGCGTGAGCTTTCTTGGAGAGCTCTTCGCCTATTTTTTCCTCTTTTGTCCTGATAGATAGTACTTGATATTGCCATTTTTCTTGAGGAGGATTCTTTTTCACATATTCTTGATAAGCGATTTTGATGTCTTGAGGGTTCACATTTTGTAGCGCTTTGGAATGGATGCGATACCACGTCATTTTCTGAACGATAAGTTCAGAGTGGATCATGGACCTTGCTTCCTCGTAGGTGAGCCCGATTTTATCTAATGTAGACATGATATTAGGGCCGAAGCGGTCAATCACAGTCTCTCTCACTTCAGCATCTGATACTTTCAGTTCTAATTTTTCTGCATCCGCCATCATAAGTTCATTGTCGATCATTTGAGAAAGTACTTCTTTCCATTGGCTTGTATAATACTGATGTCTGGCAGCTGGAGAATCGGCTAAATCCGGATAGTAACGATTTAAATAGATGTCCATTTTTTTCATGACATCAAGCACAGAGATGGTTTTGTCATTGACTTTAGCTAGGATCCGGTTGTGGACCACGAGTTTTTGTGATTGCTCCTGTGTGGGTAAAGAAGAATACTCTGCAAAAGAGAGTGCAGAAGAAAAAATGGTAAGTGTTGTAAGAGAAAGGATGAGTTTTTTCATAATTTTTTTTGGTTTTTGTGGAAATGCAATTCTATCACAGGGGGTTTTTAGATGGAAAAACTATTTCTTTTCAAAGACGGCAGCAAAAAATCCGTCCATGGATCCTTTTTTTGGAAAGCTTTGAAAGGGAGCGGAGAGGAGCTCCATGGGAAATTGATTCTGGATAAAGGTCACTTGATCCTCGTTTTCTTGGGGAAGGACGCTGCATGTGGCGTACACCAGCTTGCCCCCAGGTCGTACATAGGAGATGGCCTCGGAGATAATCTCCTTTTGCATGAGAAGAAGCTCTGCAAAACGCGCCTTGGTAAATTTCCATTTCATATCCGGGTTTCTTCTTAACGTCCCTGATCCGCTGCAAGGGCTGTCTACTAGCACCCAGTCCATTTTATTTTTTATTAAATCCATTTTTTTATCAGAGGCTAAGCAGATCTGTGCATTTTGTATTCCTGCTCTATTCAGCCGTTTTTTAGCCTCCAGCAAAGAAGCATTTCTGATGTCATGAAGATAGATTTGTCCTTTATTCTGCATGGGGGGGGCAAAGGCCAGCGTTTTTCCTCCAGATCCACTGCAATAATCTAACACGAGCTCTCCTGGTTTTGCTTGCACAAGGCCGGCAACGAGCTGGCTTGCCTCATCTTGCACTTCAAAAAATCCTTTCGCAAACTCATCCAAGCCGAATAGATTAATCCTTTTATCAAATACAATGCCGCTCGGGGAATGGAGACAGGGAGACACAGGATACTGAGGCTGCCAGAGTTGCAAAAGAGCATCTCTTGACGTCTTGAGTAGATTGGCCCGAACTGTTGTAGGGGCAGGGAAGTTGCTCTCCAGACAAAATTCTTGTGTTTTCTCCTCTCCAAGGCGCTCTACCAAAGTCTCAAAATAAGGGAGGGGAAAACTTAACCTGTGATGCAAGGGAATAGAGGTGTCTTGAACAAAGTCGAGAGGGTTTTTGATAGTTGCAAAAAGCGCGCTTCTTCTCTCCCACGATGTATGTTCGTTTAGCTGATAGTCGAGCAAGCCCATCCAACGGATCATCCCATAGATGGTTTCAGCTAAAAATTTTCGGTCGTGAGATCCTATTGCCTTATTAGATTTAAAATAATTTTTGAGAAATAGGTCCAGAGGGAGGTTCTGCTTATCGTAGCTTGCAAAAATGGCGCGAAGATGGTGCTCTCTAAATGGCTTTTTCATCATTTTGTCCAGATATTCTATAAGATAGGGGGGGATTGAGTCAATTTGAGAAGTAGGAGAGCAATAGATTGTTTGAGAAATAGGTTTTCTCTATATTTATGTGGACAAGTGAAGATTTAGAGGAGGCCGGTGTGGTGCAATCATTTATTGGTTTTTTAGGGCGTTTGCTTTTATGCAGCATTTTTATTCTTTCCAGTGTCCATGATTTTTTTAACTGGGCAGAGGTAGAACAATCCGTATCAAAATATATTTCTCTTTGGCTCCAGTCCTATCCGAACATATCTTGGATAAATAATGGATTTGAAAATCTGCGAGACTTTTCAGGAGTGTTGCTGCCGGCAGCCCTCCTAGCTAAAGCATTAGGTTCTATTCTTATTATTTTTGGATGGGGAGTGCGTTTTGGCGCTGTGCTTCTTCTCCTGTTTCTTGTTCCGACAACGATCATTATGCATCCATTTTGGTTAGAACTATCTGTGGATCAGCCGATACAAATGATTATGTTCTTAAAAAACACGAGTATGACCGGTGGGGTCCTTATCCTTCTGGCTTATGGGGCCACATGTAAAAAAGTTGGTAAGACTCCTGCGGCTGCAAAATGAATCTTGGGTGTCTTGCTTGGCTGCTACTAAGTTTTGTGATTGTAGCATTAGGCCAGCCTGCATGGATGCCTTGGCTGGGGCCCGTGGCAGCAGCTGTTGGCTTTGCTTTTTTTTGGCGTTTTTTGGATTTTATTGCAGATAGAAGAGCGGTGTTCTGGATCTCCCTGTGTTGGTTTGGCTCTGTGCAGCTGGTGCAGCTCTCCTGTCTAACCTCCATTGAGTTTCAGGGTTTGTATATACTAGGCGTTTATGTAGGGCTCTCTCTATTTTTGGGACTGCAATTTGCTGTTTTATCCATTTTTGTAAAAAAAATAAAAAAGATTCGACTTTCGCACGCTCTATTTATTGCAGCTATGTGGACGCTTATTGAGTGGTCCCGTCTCTTTGTTCTTTGCGGCTTCTCTTTTAACTTTTCCGGCATGGCTATGACATGCTCCTTGTATTCGCTACAGATCGCCTCCTGTTTCGGGATTCTCGGCATGAGTTTTTATGTGATCTTCACGAATATGGTGGCTTTGCGGGTGTTGCAAAGCTTCTTTTCCTTAAAATCTGTTATGGGTTGGCTGACGATTGCGCTGATGCCGTATCTGTTGGGTGTACTCCTGATGCAGGTAGGTAAGGATGCGGAGGGAAAATATTTGCAAGTAGCTCTCGTACAGACAGGGCTACTCCCCTCGCAGAAATCTCCCCTATCAGGGAGAGAGGCCTCTTTTATCCCTCTGCAGCAGCAATGGGCATGGACCCTGCGCAGCCTACGCCCCTTGCTGCATAAAGAACTGGATTATCTCGTTCTGCCTGAAGCCGTGGTCTCTTATGGAGCGAAATACTGTGTATATGATTTAGAAGAGGTGAAACATATCTTTTATGCCGCACTGGGAGAAGATCTATCTCCTTTTCTTCCCCCTCTAGAAAAGCCTTATGCTCACTATGATGAAGTGCGCAAGGTGTATAAGGTATCTAACCTGTTTTGGCTGCAGAGTTTGTCTAATATTTTCGAGGCTTCTGTCATCGGAGGATTAGATGACTCCGATGGGAAGGATAACTATAATGCTGCATTTGTGTGTACGCCCCATCATAGGGCAGCGCAAAGATACGAAAAGCGGGTCCTCTTGCCTTTGGCGGAATACCTGCCCTGTAAATCCCTTGAGCATTTTACAAAAAGTTATGGAATTTCTGCTTTCTTTTCTCCCGGGAAAGAAAATAAGGTTTTTGGAGAGACAAATCGGTTTAGCGTCTCTATCTGTTATGAAGAGATGTTTCCGGGCCTTATGCAGGAATCTGCAAAGCAGGGGATCGATTTCTTTGTCAATATCACTAATGATGGATGGTATCCATCTTCCAGGCTTCCCCTGCAACATTTTTCTCATAGCAGGGTAAGAGCGGTAGAAAATGGGATCCCCCTTGTTAGGGCCTGTAATACAGGGGTGACTTGCATTATTGATCGCTATGGAAGGGTTGTCTCTCAACTTGGTAGTGGAGATTCTTGTCAAAATACGAAAGGGATTCTTTGCAGTGGAGTATCTTTAGTAAAACAAAAAACTTTATTCTCTACTTGGGGGAATACAGCGATTATCGGGGCATCTTTTTTTATTGTGCTCTGCTCCATTTGCAGGAGGTCAAAGAATGCGGTCAATGATGAATAGCTTTTTGTCATATCAATCGCTCCTCCAGCCGATACAGCTTACCACATAAAGTGGCGGATGGGCCCTCGGTTTTGAAGCGTGTGTTCAGATATTTGCCCCCTGAGAATAGTCTGTTGTTCTTCAAAACTCATGACAGTGACCACCAAATGGCCTACGATCTTCTGTATGCGTTCCACATCCTTTTTATTTGTAAACGCCATTTGGATGTCTTGACCTAGGAGCATCTTCCCCTGAAAAGGGCGTTCCTGAAAACTGTGCTGGTCCGTTAGATCGCAAGCTGGAAAACTCCCTAAGTCTTTTTCCTTCACACTGGTACTTCCCCAGACAATAGGACAAACATCGGTACATAAACTTTGCTCCTCTTCTGTTAATGTAATAGGAGGAACATCGCGTAAAAGAGAGAATAGCTCATCCACATGGATCTGTGTGGCTTGATTTGTATGGGAACAAGCGATTGTCCTGACAATCCTCTCTAGTCTGCTGCGTTCCCGTTCCGTGAGATTCCCATATTGCAATAACCGGAGAAGATGTGTTTTTGCTACATAGATGTTAGCAGGATAGTCCTTAGAGCAGTTTTGCAAAGACATAAAACTCCCTTCCTTGGAAAAAGGCTCAGTGTTACTAGTGGCATAATGGTAGGCTACGAGATGCTCTTCGGCCGTGACACCGGATAAGTTTACGGTGTTTACGGAGACTCCGCCATAACCTTCGTTGGTTCCGTTTTGTATGCCCAAACAGAGCTCGCCGGTCAGCGGTACTATGTTGTGTTGCAGCAGCGTGCCGGTAGGTACCAGGGCAGGTCCACATCCCAGCTCAGATTCCGCCACTTGCCGAATGCCTATTAGAGCGGGAGATTGATTTCCTGTTAGCCACATCAGATTTTTGCCTGATAGCAAAAATTGTGAAACGGCCTCAGACTGCTCCGGCAGCCTTTGGTTCAGGTTTTCCCGTTTTGTATTTTGGATGGCTTGTATGAGATTGGGTATGTTATCGAATGCGTGGTGTTCTCCCCAGCTGGGGTCATCTGTGCGCATTCCCTTGTCGTATGCTATTTTGTAGACGTGGTAAAAGAGTCTTCCGGTAAGAGCGCGCCTTTCCTCTCGCTCCTCAGGTGTCGTGGTTCGAGGGTTGGTTAAAGAGCCATTTGTGTACGTCTGTAGGAGTGGCGCTAAAAGAGCTTTTATTTCCTCTGTCGGTTCCTCTAGCATCTCCTTTAGACAATCGGAGAGCGCATCAAAAAAGTCTGTAGGAGTCACGTTGTAAAAAGAGATGAGGGCAAGGTAATATGCTTTCACACCTAAGGCAAAGGTTTTGTCTAGCCAAGCAAGGTCCGGTTGCATCGAGTTCCATTTTTCTTGGGTCTTGGGTCGCTCTAGTAGAAGGTAGTTTTCTAGGTACGCAAGCAGATCAGAGCGAGCGGGGAAGTTGGAGATCTTGTCATATGGATAGCTCATTGCTAGCTTCTCAGCGCCTTTCTGTATTTCTGATTGTCGCATACGCAGGGCTTTTAAGGTGGACCCTTTGCCACCTGGCCCCGTACATACTACTATGCGATCTTGCGTTTCCTTATGCAGATTGTCCATATCACTAAGAATTTTTGGGATCGATATGGCCGCCCTTTCACAGTAATTGTGCATGTTTACAACCGTCTCAGAGCGATCTGTTAACCTTGTCCATAAGCGTTGAATCTTTTTTACCCTAACATAAGAATTGTCAGTCCAAGGATCTGCTGTATTTAAGAAGAGAAGATCTGTTCTCAGGCAGGGCACGGTGACATTGCCTATAAGGATTGTCCGATCCGGATCAGTTGGGAAAAGGAGTTTTCTTAGGTCTAAATACGAAGAACTATCAGTCACATAAAATAGCAGAGCTAGCTGAACGAATGCGGGAAATTGATCATCCTGCAAAGAAGAGGGAAATGCTTTTCTTAGTTTGGCAAGAGTCATGACGCTTGGGCTTTTCTCTTTAAAATAGTCTCCTAAACAGTCCTCTGAGAGGAGCGCGCAAAACAGCTGTATCACAGGAGCAGAGCAGGGAAATACACGGGCGTGTTTCTCAATCAGCTCGCGTGTGTATTTCAGTTCTCTTTCTTTGCGGAGATCCTTGGGGTCATCTCGTTTGGCTTCTTGTACTGCTCTTCCCTTGCCTATATCATGCAGGGCCAAGAATACAATAAATGCGCGTATATCTATGCCAAGGCTTTCAAATAATGCTTTCACTTCCGGCAGAGAGGCGAACTCCTGGTCAAACACGTCGAGCACCATTTGGGTGTGTTCTTTGATGCTATATCCCTCGCCTACCCCTGCATCCAAGCAAAACAACTCTTCTAATTCCGGATCAGAGGAGAGCTCTGCAATGATCCTTTTGGGGTGGAAGGTGAAAACGGTTTCGCCTGCAAGAGGAGGTGAAGAGACGGTTGCTGTCACAGAGGGGTCTTGGGGATGGGATAACGGGCTTGAAGCTCGTTGCTGGGCATGTAGGACTCGTATTTCTTCCTTTTGGCAGCGTTTCCACTCCTTGTGCGCAGATACATATTGTTCCCAGTTGCTATCCAGTAGAAGATGCTTTTCCTCTTTATAGAAGGTGTCTATCTCTGCAGATATTGCGTCTATGACTTCTTGGATTTTTTTCGGGTCGGAAGAAGCTTTGCTTACAGGGCGTAGCAGGGAGATATGGTCTTCAAGAAACTCCCTTGGCATTGTGTTGGAAGGGTCGATCTTTTCTAGTGCTCTCTTCCACCCGGACAGCAAGGATGCTGAAAACCTGAGGTTCTTCATGCGACGAGGATCTTTTTGTCCCCACAATAAGCTGTCTCGACTTCCTTCCAATAGTTCCATTGTAGTCGCAAGGTTGAGAAAGTCGGCTTTGGCTTTTTCTGCTCGAGTAAGCGCTGCGACTGTGCATCGTTGACAAGCTACGTATAGGTGTTCCTTGTCTGTGGGGGGGACGTAAGGGCGAAAGGGTACTGTTACCGTCCCGGAATCTGCGCCCCCTTCCAGTGTGATAGATGCCATGGGGGAGGGGGGGGATTTGCGAGATGCAGGATCAGCTACGTCATTGGTTCCTGTAGTAATTGACATTGTGATCGGGTTGCCTAGATGGTAATCGGTTTTTTCAGAGATCAAAAGAGACATAATCCCCTCCCCCTTTTTTTTGTAATATTACGTATGTAGTTCAATATCGATTGTTATTGCTAAATAATAAATTTATTGTACTTAATTCCGTGATTAAATTAAATTAAATTAAATAATTAACGATTGTTAGCGTTTTTTTAGAAATATCCCATTTTGGGTAAAAAACCTTTTAATTATATGACGTGAGTGATGCTAAAAAGATTCGTTGAAAGGCTAAGTTGCTCAGAGAGTTGACATAAATTATTGTGAATCAGATGGTTGGCTTTTTTAATTGCGCCCTTTCAAGCTCGAAGTGCACAAGTAGAGTAAACAGATTTCTTTAAATAGCCTCTAGTGCGCTTTGAGTGTACCATAGTTTTAGATAGCTTATCAAACCTTTCAATAGGTGTTTC
>JAHFTP010000032.1 GCA_023265495.1 Chlamydiota bacterium | reverse complement strand
ATTCTTGGAATATTTTATTGTCCCAAGATGCGTAGTTCTTTGGGTTGTCTTTGAATTTGAATCGCTCTAGAATGTTCATGGCGTCATGGTATTGTGCACGCCAAATAGTCTGTGCAAACACATAGTTTCGTTTCGTCAGCCTCTCTAGCAAGGTCTTATGCTCTGTACTTTCTAGTTTGACAGCTATCCCTAGAATTTGTGCCCATTGTTGTTGCAGAACTTGCGCTACTTGATGTTGCATGTCTCCTGACGAGTAAAGAAAGGAAAGGCCGCTTAGCTCCGACTTGTCTATGTTCAGTTCTTCGAGTCCTTTTTCCAGATGAATAAGAGCTAAAAGTGGGGTGTTGTCTTGGAAGAAATGGCGGCTTACATTGTTTTTTAATATAGGAGGCACTGCGTCGGTGGCCACTTGTTCATCAAGCTGGGTGATGTTTTGAACAATCTCTTCTCTATTAATTGCGTAAGCAAAGGCTTTCCTTATATTTGCATTGCTGAAGGGAAAAGTCTCTGTATTAAAAGTGATGATTGTAGAGCCAGCAGCAGGACATGTCTGCAAGGCCTTGCTCTGGTGCAACGCCACGAGAGCGTCTATCGGCAGATAAGAAAAGGGGGGACCTACAAAGTCTAATTCTCCATTTTCATACATTTGCATAGCCGTCATCTCATTGCTAATGATGCTCAGATGTATGGAGTCGAGGTGAATGTCGCCGGGTTCTCTATAATAGTTGTTTTTGGTGACCACAATCTCGTTGTGATGTTTCCACTTCTGTAACACAAATGGCCCGTTGCAGATGAAATGTTTATTCGCTTCAAAGGCCCAGTCTGGGTGTGTGTTGTCCAGTGCTCTATTCACAGGAAAAAATACACAAAAAGAAATGAGCTGGAGAAAATAGGGTGTAGGTTGTTCTAATTCAACGACTAAGGTGTTTTCATCTATCGGCCTTATTCCAACCTCTCTGGCGGGAAGTCTTCCTTTTTTTACACTTTCTGCATTTTTTATGGAGTAAAGAAGGTGCGCATTAGGCGCTGGAAAGTTTGGAGATAAAATATCTTTCCATGCTTTCTCAAAATCATAGGCCGTAACGGCGCTTCCGTCAGACCATTTGGTATTCCCTAGATGGAAAGTGTAGGTCTTTTTATCTGGAGAGATCTCTATTTTGTACGCCTGTGCTGGGGAGGTGCTTCCATTTGGATTGAGCCTTGTGAGCCCTTCGAATAATAAGAATTGGAGGTGAGAGGATATAGTATCCCCTCCTTTGCGAGGGTCTAAGGTTGTGGGTTCTTCCGGGATGCTCAGTCTTAACTCTTTTTTTTGGGTGGGAGGGAATAAAGAGGACTGTTGACAGGAGACAAGTAAACACGCTAAGAGAAGTACTGCTCTCACTGTAAAACACATGATTTGTAAGTCCTGTAAATAAGGTGTGCATGATAAAGGTAACAGGAAAATATGACACCTTATTTTATTTGTAAATGGTAAAGATGTGGTAAAGTTTTGCCATGAGCAAGTTGGGCTCTTAGCCTTGTAAAAATTTCCATTGCATTAGAATGTCTTTCCTTCCAAAATGCGAAGAAATAGAGGGGCGCGCTGGGGGTAGGGCGCGAGAAAAATCATGAAAAAGGTTTTGATTTTAGTTGATGATACGTATGAAGAGCTCGAGCTTTGGTATCCCAAAATGCGTCTGCAAGAGGAAGGAATAGGTGCGTTGATAGCAGGCCCAAAATCCAACCATACCTACATAGGAAAACATGGATATCCCTGCCATAGCGATATGGAGCTTGAAGAGCCACAAGCGCAAGATTTTGATGCCCTGCTCATTCCTGGGGGATATGCTCCAGATAGGCTAAGGCGCTATCATAAGGTTTTAGAGCTTGTTCGCGACTTTCATCAGCAAAAGAAATGCATTTCCTTCATTTGTCATGGAGGCTGGGTTCTTATTTCAGCAAAAATCCTTAAAGGAAAGAAAGTCACCTCATTTTCTGCCATAAAAGATGATATGGAAAATGCCGGAGCTATCTGGATAGATCAGGAGGTTGTCATAGATCACAATTTAGTCAGTGCGAGAACTCCGGAAGACTTGCCCGCCTTTGTTTCTGCTATTTTACAGGTGATTAAAAAACAAAATAGCTTGTTAAGCAGCTCCTGACAGGGAGTAAATATTTAAAAATCACAAAAATTACTTTAGTTCGTTTCTTTAACCTTTATTCGTCATATACTAGCTGCGCAAAAAAAACTTTAGCAGGTTTTTATGACAACGGAGTTTTATGTGAGTAGGGTTCATACTGTAGCAGATCAGGAAAGGTTAGATGATTCTATGAAGTCTTTGGTTCCTGAGGGTTCTCGTTTTAGTTATCTGGTTTTAGGGGAGTATTATGCCGAGTGCAGTAAAAAAGGGCTTGTTAGAAGTGAGCCGGGAGATTGGTCGCGCAGCCACTTTACAGAACATGGAGAAGAGCGTGTTATTGCGATGGCAAATGTGGTGCAACGTCTGTATTTCAACAAAGTGGAAGCGCAAGCAGATCGAATTCGTGTTCTCCAAACTGCCTTATCTGATACGCGCTCAGAGGTGGATCGAATGCGGGATGCGGCGCAACGTGAGAGGGTAACCCGTGATTTAGAGATGGTGACTCTTCGTAACACAATAGCGGAGTTATACGCGTCTGCAAGATCTCGTTCTGCTTTTGTGCCTTCCTCTGCTCCTCTTACTAGACACGTAGTTGTCGGTAGTGGACATCATGGGTAAATAGTCTATGTTCTCAGGCAGAATGGGTTGTATTCTGCCTGCTCTCTTTTTATTAAGATCGTATAAAAATATTGTTGACAATCGGTTGCGATTGGCTCAGTATTTTGGTCGATCTAACTCAGAAGGAGGCTTATATGAGAGTGTCTTGTCATGCACAGGTTGTTAGAGTGAAAACGGTTGCCGACTTAAGAGAGGCTGATCTTGCTATGGAGAGCCTAGCATCTCCATTGGGCCGCAAGTTCAGTCAGCTTGTTTTGCGCGAGTATTGCGTTCTCCGCCCGGAAGCAAAGCCCGCTACAGTAGAGGATGTAAAACGTTTATACCTGGATTTCCAGTTGCATCCGGAAGAGCGATTTGTTGCAACCGCGCAAGTGATAGATCGTCTTGTCCGCATGCAAACGGCTGAGAGTCCAAAATCGAGCACTATGACAAGAGTGGCT
Source organism: Chlamydiota bacterium (assembly GCA_023265495.1). GTDB lineage: Bacteria > Chlamydiota > Chlamydiia > Chlamydiales > Rhabdochlamydiaceae > JAHFTP01. The sequence goes on along the minus strand of JAHFTP010000032.1, from coordinate 9,118 downwards.
AGTGAGCCGACAGTTGGGATGGTAGAGTCGGCAAAACTAGTGACCCCCATTGTTATCAATCGCTTTAACGACAACAAAAGTCCTGTTGGGTCCCCAATAGAGCGTCCAAAGTGTAGTCCAAAAATACAGCACCGGGAAAAAATACGAAGAGGCAGTTGGTAGAAGCTTGTTACATGGATGGCAAAGCACTTGCAAGTGCTTTGCCATCCATAAAAAGGAACTATTCCTTCATGGAGAGGAGGAATTCAACGTTGCTATTGGTTTTTTTCAGCCTGCTAAGCAGGAGGTTCATCGCATCAAGAGGGGCGAGATCGGCAAGCGCTTGTCTCATGAGATAGACTTTTTCTAGCTCTTCTTTGTGGAAAAGAAGCTCTTCTTTTCTTGTTCCGCTCTTAATGAGGTCTATAGCAGGGAACACTCTTCGATCTGCTAGGCGTCTGTCTAGGACAAGCTCCATGTTTCCTGTGCCCTTGAATTCCTCAAAGATCACCTCATCCATGCGAGATCCTGTCTCTATCAGGGCAGTAGCAATGATAGTAAGGGATCCTCCTTCTTCCACATTTCTCGCTGCTCCAAAAAATCTCTTTGGCTTGTGCAAAGCGTTGGCATCGACGCCGCCGGTTAATATTTTTCCTGAGTGGGGTTGCACGGTATTATAGGCCCTTGCAAGCCTTGTGATGTTGTCTAGCAAGATGACCACATCGTGGTGGTACTCTACTAGGCGTCTTGCCTTTTCTATGGCCATCTCAGCGATTTGCACGTGTCTTTCAGGAGGCTCATCGAAGGTAGAAGAAATCACCTCTCCCTTGACGCTGCGAATCATGTCCGTTACTTCCTCCGGACGCTCGTCGATAAGAAGAACGATTAACACGACATCAGGGTTGTTTTTTGCTATGGAATTGGCGATATTTTGCATGATGATCGTCTTCCCGGAGCGAGGGGGCGCTACGATAAGAGCCCTCTGTCCCATGCCTATAGGCGCTGCCAGGTCAAGTACTCTGGTTGTCATGTTCTCTTTGTTCGTCTCCATCACAAGACGTTTACTAGGATAGAGCGGAGTCAAGTTTTCAAAGAGAATCCTATCGCGCGCTTTTTCTGGGGCGCAGCCGTTGATCTTCTCTACTTTTAATAGGGCAAAATATTTTTCCTTTTCTTTAGGAGAGCGTATCGTCCCGTAAACGGTGTCCCCTTTTTTTAAATCGAAGCGTCTAATCTGGGCAGGAGAGACGTAGATGTCTTCAGCAGAAGGGAGATAGTTGTAGTTAGGGGAGCGTAGAAATCCAAAGCCGTCGGGCAGCACCTCCAACACACCTTCTCCAACTAACACTTCAGTCGGCTTTTCAGAGAGGAATTTGACACTTTCAAAGACAAGCTGTGACTTGGTTAGGGCCCCGAGATTTTTCAGCCCTATATTTCTTGCAAATTGTGTGAGCTGATCAATATTCATTCGCTGGAGATCAGCGATTTTTGTGATAGATTCGGGAGGCCTGGCTTCTACAGGAGGTTGTAAGGTGTTTTCTACTTCTTGTGTTGTTGGGTTTCTGTCTTCTTGCATGGAAAGTTCAGCTCCTTCTTTAGGTTGAACATATAGTTGGGAACCATTGGTTAATTTGCTTTTGTAAGTCTTCTATACTGCCATTGTTTGTCAAAACAACATCGGCCTTTTTTGCTTTGTCCTCAATAGATAGTTGCCGATCTACTCTTGCTGCATATTCCTCTTCTGATCTACCTGTTTTTTGCATAAATCTTTTTTTGCAAAATGCATCCTCCGCTACGACGGCTACCACAACATCAAAGAGGTTTTCAGCTTGCGCTTCATAGAGCAAAGGGACCTCTGCAACAAAGAGTTTATATCTAGGGTCGTGCTCGTGTTTTTCATATTGTTGTTGGATTTCATGAAATACTGAAGGATGAATGATCTTTTCTAACGATGTTAATTTTTCAGGATTGGAAAATACTTTTTTTGCAATCTTGTCTCGATCTAGGTGATGATTACTTAAGACGTCAAAGCCTAAAAGGTCGACTATCTTCTGATGCACACTCTCATCATGCAATAGAACCTGATGTACGATTTGGTCCGCACTGACTACATAAGCCCCCAGTTGAGACAATATGTCACATACAATGCTCTTACCAGAAGAGAGCCCACCTGTTATTGCAACTTTCTTCAAGGCTAACACTCCCCCCAATTTTTTCCAATGGAAATATCGACAATCAGTGGAACTCTCAATGTAAAGACGTTTTCCATTATATTTTTTACTTTGTGAGAAAGAAGGTCAATATCATCTTGGTGGACTTCAAAGAGAAGTTCATCATGAATTTGTAATAGTAAATGCGCGTTTAATGGATTTTTATCAAGGAAATGATCCACTTGGATCATGGCTAGTTTGATGAGGTCCGCTGCTGTTCCCTGCAGGGGGGTGTTCACCGCAAGACGCTCTGCAGCAGATCGAATCATAGGGTTTTTACTGTGTATTTCTGGAAGGGGTCTTTGCCTGCCGGTGAGAGTGGTCGCTTTTCCCGTATGGCGTGCCGACTCCTTGCAAAATTCAACATATTCTTTTACTTTGCTGTAACGTTTGAAATAGGTTTCTATAAAGGAGGAAGCTTCCTGGTAGGAGATGGACAGTTCCTGGGAGAGGCCAAAGGCTTGCTGCCCATAGATGATGCCAAAGTTCACTGTTTTTGCTCGGTGACGCATTTGTGGCGTTACCTGATGTAAGGGGACGTCAAATACTAAAGAAGCTGTGTAGGTGTGGATATCTTCCCCTGCTTGGAAGGCTTGTATCAGTGCGGGATCTTCACTCAAATGTGCTAAGAGTCTCAGCTCGATTTGTGAATAATCAGCGGACAGGAAATAAAAGTGAAAACTTTCGGGGCGGAAGGCTTCTCTGATTTTTTTCCCCTCTTCCGTACGTACAGGGATATTTTGTAAGTTGGGATTTTGGGAAGCGAGTCTTCCAGTGGCAGCTGTCGTTTGGCTGAAGTTGCAGTGGATTCTAAGGGTGCTCGGGTTAATTTCATTAGGGAGTGCATCGACATAGGTGGAGCGGAGCTTTTCTAGTAAGCGATATTCAAGGAGTTTTTCTATAATAGGAGAAGATCCTTGCAAGGACTCTAGCACCTCTGCAGCTGTAGAAAATCCCGTTTGTGTTTTTTTTGGGGGGGTAAGACCTAGTTTTTCAAATAAAATAACGCTGAGTTGTTTGGGGGAGTTGATGTTAAACATTTCTCCTGCCAGAGCGTAGATGGCTTCTTCCAAGTGGTGTATTTTACGGCCAAGCTCTTTGGACATCAACTCCAGCTGCTCCGTATCTACAAAGATGCCATATCGCTCCATTTGCAGGAGAACAGGTATTAACGGCAGCTCTATGGTTGCAAAGACGGAGGTGAGCTCTCTTTCACGGAGCTCCTTTTCAAAGAGCTCTTTCAGTCTCAGTGTATAGTCGACATCTTCACAGCAATATTTTTCGACCTTGTCTATGGGGACGTCATTCATGGAGATCTGCTTTTTTCCTTTTCCTATGAGATCTTCTATGGGGATCTTGACTTTCCCAAATTTCTCTAGAGATAGGCTATCGAGGTTATGCCGGGTGTTTTGAGGGCTGAGTAGATAGGAGGCGATGATCGTATCAAAGCCAATCTTTGGAAGGGGGAGGCCCTCATTGGACAAAACATGGAAATCGTATTTAAGGTTGTGTCCGGTGACTCGAAGTGACGGATCGCTAAAAAGATCTTTTAGTGCATGAAGGACGTTTTCCCGTCCGACCTTTCCATTTAGGGGGACATACCAGGCCTCTGCAGGCTTGCAGCTAAACCCTATCCCTACCATCTTAGCGAGCATGGGGTGGAGATTCGTTGTTTCCGTGTCGATGCAAATATCTTTTGCTTCTTTGAGCAGGAGGATGAGCTCTTTTAGGGACTCTTCTTCTTCCACGACTGCGTAGGATAAGGGCTCCTCTTGCAGCACCTCTTTTTTGTGCTCTGTTCCCTTAACGGTGTCTAATTCTTTGAGTAGGGAGAGGAAATGCATCTCTTGGTAAAAAACTTTGACATGCTCTACATCGGGGTATTTGATGTGATAAAACTCCGTGGCAGTAGGTATGTCAAGGCCCGTATGGATGGTCGCCAGTTTTTGGCTGAGCAGGGCGATGTCTTTTCCTTGGATCAGGGTTTCTTGTTTTTTTCCGGAGAGCTTTTCCGGGTGTTTGAGTAGGTTGTCTAGCGATCCGAACTCACTGAGAAGCGTGCAAGCCGTCTTCGGCCCAAATCCTTCAAGTCCCGGGATATTATCTGATGCATCGCCGACGATCGCCAGGTAGTCGATCATTTGCTCTGGGTGGACGCCAAAGAGCTCTTTTACCTTGTGCTTATCAATACACAAATTGTCCTTATGGGGGTGGATGACGAAGACGTGGTCTGTAACTAATTGGCAAAGGTCCTTATCGCTGGAGCAGATGTAGGTGTCTACGTTCATTTCTTTTGCAAAGCGTGCGATGCTCCCTATCGTATCATCGGCTTCCACGCCGGGCAGTGAGAGGAAAGGGAGTCCTGCCAGTTCACAAAACAGCAAGGCTTTTTCCACTTGGGGAAAAAGATCTTCCGGCATGCTTTTGCGATGGCTTTTGTATTCTGCATAGATGTCCGTCCTAGACTTTTTGTTGTCCGGCCCGTCAAAGACGATGACAATATAGTCGGGAGAGAAGTCGTCAATAATTTTAAAGACGGAACGGATAAAGCCGTATAAAGCATTGGTTGACTCTCCTTTAGGGTTTGTCATGGGGCCAATGGCATAGTAGGCGCGAAATAAAAAGTTGAGGGCATCAACGATAAAGAGTTTTTTCATAAAGTAGGAAGGCTCCCCTTGAAGGGGAGCATAGCGCATCTAGTTATTGCGGTAAATAAAGATAGAGCATTTTGCCGCTTAGCTCGGAGCTGTAAGCCGATCCCATGTGCAGGTGGTGAGTGACTTTTCCCGTGGTAATAGGGGATCTTCCTTGCGCCAAGTCGGCTAGGAAGGAATGGGGTGTTTGCAGTGTAACCACTTGATAGGGGTGGCCTTCGGGGAGCTGCGCTGCGGCTACAAGATCTTTCAAGGCGAGAGCGTAGCTGCTGCCGGCCACATCTATGTAGCCGAGCTGTTGCGCCTGGGCAGCTAAATATACCTGCGCTCCATATTCTTCAATGAGCTTTGTTTTATCTAAATTAGGCCTTGCTGCAACCACGATATTCACAAATTGATCGTAGAGATCTTTTGTGATCGCACATAGGGACTGGTCTTCACCCGGTTTCCAAGGGCGGAAGGGGTTGAGCATGTCTTTATCTTTACCTTGTGAGATAGTCATGGATTGAATGCCTATTTTCTCCATGGCCCCGGAAAAGTTAAAGGCAGGGCCGAGGATCACACCAATAGAGCCTATTGTACTCGTGGAGGTGGCATAGATCTTATCTGCTGCGGCACCAATATACATGCCGCCGGAAGCGCACAGTCCATCGACAAAGGCATAGACGGGAACATTATATTTTTTTTTGTAGGCCTCGATGGCGCGGTAGATGTTATCAGCATCGGTTGCTACTCCACCCGGCGTGTTCACATGGAGCAAAATCGCTTTTACTCTATTATTGCTGAGCAAGTCTTCTCGAGAATCCAGCAAGAGATTTTGTATTTTTTCATAGGTCAGGTCCCCCTCTCCGATGATGCCGTGGATGTCTAGCTTTAAAATGACCGGAGCTGTATGAGAGAGCAAAGTGCGGTTGCCGTCAGCGTCTGCAGCGATCTGCATTTCACTTTTTTCCGGTGTCATGTTAGGGCCCGATAACATCCCTATGACCATCATGGCAACAACTACAGCAATAACGGCTCCAAAAACAACAGCCAAGGCATTGCAAAAACACCGCACACCCGACACAAAAATCGATTCCCTTTGAAAATGCATAGATACCCTTCCTATTTAGTCATTGCCCTCATATTAAAAACTCACTTGTTTTTTCTCTACTTAATTATAGAGAGGTGTCGGCTACGACATTGTCTATGACACTGACTCCCGTAAGGTTCGTAACAGGCACGTTGACCGGAAAGATGTTTTGCTCTATTGAGCCACTAAAGGGAGCCGGTGGGGCGGCGGTAAAGGTGCTCATAATGATGAAATTTGATATAGAAACTGCCAACTGCGAGAAGTTGTTTCCCACGATGTTGATATTGTTATAGGAGGTGGCGGATATTCCATTATCATAAAAGTCCATTCCACTATTAACAATGCCTGAAAATAGATTATTGGAAATCGTTAGGTCGGTGAAGCTGCCATTGGCTGCACCAACTACGATTTGAATGGGTTCATACGTATTAATGCCACAAGCAAAGGTGTTATTGCTTACCACGCCCGTGACAAAGGTAGCGCTGGATGTCAGGCCGATGAATGTATTTACTGGTCCTGGTATGCTAGTGAAGGTGTTATGGGTGATATTAACGGCTCCGAATGTTGTCAGAGCGGTGCCAATTGCCATCACGGTGTTTTGTGTAAAGATTAGATTTCCGTGGACGTATATGGAGTCTGCTAGGCCATCGAATACAAACACGCTGTCATGTATGTTCACAGTCCCGTTGCTGCTACCACTATATAGTATGTTTACGTTGCCTGCAGTTTTTACATAGACGCCGCTCATTTCTACAGACTGGACATTGTTGGAGATCGTCACAGGAATTCCTGCATTATAAATGATCTGTGGAGTAAACCCGTTGGACTGGGTAGGCACGGAGATATCGCCTTGCTCCGTGTCAAAGATTTGCGTGATGCCAGAGCCCATCAGCTTTTGACTGTAGTTGAGTGTAATGGGTTCGTTATATACATTGCCAAATTCTAAGTAGTAGATAGCATCGGCAATCGAGCTACCGGCTGCTTGGGCGCTTGCCATGCTAGAAAAGGGGTGTTCAAATGTTCCGTCACCCCCGGCCGGCGCCGTGTTATTGATAAATAGGAAATAGAGAGGGTCGCCGGAAGAGGTGGTGGCGATTTGAGACCCATATTTTTTCTTGGCGACGATGATCTCTTGTCTTTCAGGCAGCTGATAGAGATCCGGGTAGATGCATACGTTTTGTGTCCTTTTCTCTCTTTTGCCCAAGGGTATATTCAGGGAGAGTTCTCCTTGTACTCTGGTATGGAAGAGGTGGTCGTGGGTGACGATCCCCTCTAGAGATAAATATTCAAAAATATTGGCTTTGACGCGCGCTTTCAGCCCGCAGGAGGTATTGGTATCTCCCCTTCCGAAGTAGTAGGAACCCACGGCTCCGTAGAAGGAGATGTGAGGATGGCACCAGATCGACCTTCCCACCTCTACGTCGACGCCGGGAAGGACTATCGTTCTCTTTGTGCGCAGCACGAGGAAGTGGTCATCAAATTCATCAAAACTATACCTCTTTGATGATTGCTCCTTCCCGAAAGGGATGTATCCATTGGAGCGGAAGTCGAGCCACTTGCTCAGCACTTCAATGCCGCAGCCGATTTGCTGGGAGTTGAGACGGGGGAGGTTTCTATAGTCGTAATAGGTATTGATTCCGAATGTCGTCGTCGCACCCCAAGGTCTGATGCGATAGGCTATACCTCCGTTTGCTGCAACAGTCCCATTATTGAACATGTGCCCTCTGAGATCGAAAAGAAACGACTGTCCTTGCGCGACTTTGAGCCCAAAGAACCCTTGCAAGGTGCTGTAGCCCGTGTTGTACCCGATGCCTCCTGCTTGGCGACTGCGGACAGAGATTTGTCCTAGGAACGGGGAGGGAGGGGAATCTATTGCTCCCATCCCTTGTGAGGGGTCGTCTTGCGTATCGGCTATTTCCTCATCCTCTGCATAGGCAAGAGAGATTTGCTCTTCATATTCATCCCATAGCTCAAGCTCCTCTCCGGATATATTTCCTGCCATAACTAGGAAAGGAATGAGAGAGGAAAATACGCGCGGTCGCGGGATGTGCATAATGTTCTCCATTTTGAGCTCTTCGGATTATAGCTAATTGATTTTTTTAAAAAAGGTGAAAAAAGTCGGATGGGATCTAATGTTGTGCGCCGCAGAAGGCTTTTGCAGAGATGGCAAAACCTCAAACTAGATCACAAGGATGTATCAGCTATTGTGTTGCTTATGAGGCTGACCCCCGTAAGGTTCGTAACAGGCACATTGATTGGAAAGATGTTTTGCTCTATCAGGCCGCTGAAGGGAGCCGGAACACCTGCAAAGGTACGGTTGATGATAAAGCTTGTCGGAGCCGATAGTGCAAACTGAGAAAAGTCATTTTCAGCGATGTTGATATTGCTATAAGTAATGGAGGATATCGCGTTGTCGTTGAATTCTATGCCGTATGTAGCCGTCCCTAGGAATAGATTGTTGGAGATCGTTAGATTCGTGCAACTCGCATTGGCAGTGTTAGGTATAAAACTAATGGCCTGAGTGGCAGTGGCACTGCCTACATCAAAGATGTTATTCGTGATGGTTCCTGTTATGAAAGAGGTGCCAAAAACTGATGAGGTTTCCATTTTAATAAAATCAGTTAGGCCAGTCGTCGTGGAATTGTTGATGAAGGTATTATCGGCGATGTTCAGATTGCCTACTACCGTTAGAACATCAATTGGTCCTGTATGGCCGGGATTAATGATGAGAGTGTTGTGTACAAAATTTATATTTCCTTTTATGAATATCTCACTTGCCAGGCCATCAAACACAAACACATTGTCGTGGCAATACAAGGTGGGGAAGGCAGATAAATTGGGAGAATAGTTATAGTACACTAAGGAGATGCCAATTGTTCCTGAGTTTTCCAGGTATATACCGCTTATCTCTACAGACTGGACATTGTTGGAGATCGTCACAGGAATTCCTGCATTATAAATGATCTGTGGAGTAAACCCATTGGATTGGGTAGGCACGGAGATGTCGCCTTGCTCCGTGTCAAAGATCTGCGTGATGCCAGAGCCCATCAGCTTTTGACTGTAGTTGAGTGTAATGGGTTCGTTATATACATTGCCAAATTCTAGGTAGTAGATAGCATCGGCAATCGAGCTACCGGCTGCTTGGGCGCTTGCCATGCTAGAAAAGGGGTGTTCAAATGTTCCGTCACCCCCGGCCGGCGCCG
>JAHFTP010000187.1 GCA_023265495.1 Chlamydiota bacterium | reverse complement strand
ACATCCCCGTGCGCATCGTAGAAAAGCTACCAACACCTCAACAACAGTCAAGAGCTCTAGGCATCCAAGCAAGAACGCTGGAGATTTTTGAAAAGGTCGGCGTCATAGAAAAAATATTGCAAAGAGGAAAGTCGGTAAATGGCATGACCATTCATAAAGGAAGAGCTCCTTTATTCACATTTACCATTTCCCCTGCAAATACGGCTTATCCCTTTGTTTTCATCCTGCCACAGAGTGAAACAGAGTCCATCCTCACAGAAAAACTAGAATCCCTAGGAGGCCATGTAGAAAGAAACTCTCTTCTCACCATGATAAACGATACCACAGCTACGATCGTGAAACCAAACGGAGAAGAGGAGCTCATTACCGCCAAATATATCATTGGATGTGATGGAGCTCACAGCACTGTCAGACATGTTTTAGGACTGCCTTTCAAAGGAAGTGCCCTTGCAGAAAGATTTCTCTTGGCGGATGTGGAAGCAGACGTACCATTTCCTCTAGACAAAGGGAACCTATTTCTAGGAAATACAGAGCTACTTTTACTCATCCTGCTCCCTGTGAAAGACAAACTGCGCTTAATTGCTTTGCTTCATCCTGATTCACCTGTAGATGAAAAAGAGCTCGATATCGATTTTCTGCAAAAACTGCTTTCTCTCACCTCTCAAACACAAACGATAACTATAAAAAATATTGCCTGGGTCTCTCGGTTTTCTGTGCATAGAAGGATGGTTCCTACAATGGATAGGAACCCCATCTTCTTAGCAGGCGATGCAGCGCACATCCACAGCCCGGCAGGGGGACAAGGGATGAATACCAGTATCCAAGATGCATTTAACCTCGCCTGGAAGCTCGCTCTCGTCATACAAAAAAAAGCAGGGACCCAAATCCTTTCCACCTATACATTAGAAAGACTCCCAATAGCAAAAAAAGTGCTTAGAGGAACGTCTTTGCTAACGAAAATCATCAGTAAAACGCTCTCTTATGGCGCCATTTTTCTTTTTCTAGGCAAGTACTTACTAAAAATCCCTAAAGTGAAACGCGCTCTATCACAAAATGTCAGCGAGCTCAGCTACCATTATGCAAAGAGTCCCCTCTCTTCCCAGTCCAAAATAGATAAAAAATGGCTAGCGCCTAAACCTGGATATAGAGCGCCTGACGTTGTCTTTGAAAATAAAAGACTCTATGACTTCATGAGGACAGAGCGATTTATCTTGCTTGTGTTTGCTCCTAAAGAATCTTTCCCAATAGAGCAAAAACACCTCAAGGAAATAGATGTTTTAGAGGTATCCTCTATAGAGCAAAAACCTCATTGTCTCTATGACCCTAAAGGAGAAATTGCTAAAGAGTATGACGCAGACTCCTCCTGCTTTTTCCTCATCAGACCGGATGGATATATCTCTTATAGAAGAAAACAAGGATCGATCGCAGAGTTCACCCTTTTCTTAGAAAAGATTTTTCTCTAAACTGTTCTTTACCCATCTTGCAAAGGATTAAATACCTGAACTCCTGTAGAAACAAAATCTTTACTATTTTCGGTAACCAAAATAAGCTGATGCTGAATGGCCGACGCAGCTAGGAGCGAATCAATAACAGGACAAAGAACACCTTTTTTTTGGGCATTGCCACAAATATTTCCCCAAATCGTTGCAGTTTGTGTATCAATGGGTAATATGCGCCCATCAAAACGAGGAATCAGATCTCCTACTAGCCAGTCTTCAAGAATCATTTTGTGCTTATGTTCAAGAGAACTCAGTTTTGCAATTCCCTTCTGAATTTCCCCAATGCTGAGAACATGTATATAATAGGAAGTCTCAGGGTGTTTAGCTATCCAGGCCTCTAAGCCTTTGTGTGGATGTGCTTTGATTTTTCGCAATTTTGAAAGTATGCAAGTATCTAACAAGTAACTCATAGATCAATGTCCCTGCCCGCATCATTGGATCGGCTAACATCCAAATCAAGATCCGGAAAAGGGGATTTGGAAAAGAAGTCTAATAAAGAATTCTCATGTTTTTGAATCCTTTCAAATTCGCTTGTCGATATAAGCACTGCCACCGGCTGGCCATTTTTAGTAATTGTGTGATAGCTGCCTTGCTCAACTTCCTGTATAAGCTGAGAAAACCGCGCTTTTGCTTCCTGTAACTGCCAAACTTTATGAGGTTTTCTAAAATTTCTACGGTTTTTCTTGATTTTTGTCATATATACCTTCCTAGTCAGACTAGTCTTAGTCTATTACATCTAGATAAAATACGCAAGGAAATTATTTTTAGCGTAAGGATTGGCTTGGCTGACCTACTTTCCACAAGGTAAAGCATAAGGAAGAAACTCCTTTTTTAGTTTTTTAGACGAGGTTTTGACTTCTTCCTTAGTACTATGCTATCCTCCTCTGCTAATCAACAATCAAACACTTTTTTACTTATTATGTCAGAACTTGCAAAAGCCTTTGAACCTAGTCTTATCGAGGATAAATGGTCCTGTTATTGGAAAGAAAACAACTGTTTCCGAGCTGATGCCACCTCATCAAAACCTCCCTTTTGTATTGTCATGCCTCCTCCCAATGTCACGGGTGTGTTACATATGGGCCATGCCTTAGTAAACACCTTGCAAGACGTCCTAGTACGCTGGAAAAGGATGAGCGGCTACGAGGCCCTATGGGTGCCGGGGACAGACCATGCGGGCATAGCCACCCAGACGGTGGTAGAGAGAAATCTCATCAAACAAACGGGAAAGAGAAGAAAGGACTTTTCTAGAGAAGAGTTCCTCTCTCATGTATGGCAGTGGAAGGAAGAGAGCCAAAACCAGATCATTGGACAGCTGAAAAAGCTGGGATGTTCCTGCGACTGGTCTCGCCTTTGTTTTACGATGGATGAGGAGAGAAACACCTCCGTAAAAACAGTCTTTAAAAAGCTATTTGATGAAGGACTCATCTATCGCGGCGACTACCTAGTGAACTGGGATCCGGTGACACAAACAGCGCTTGCCGACGACGAAGTAGAATACGAAGAAAAATCCTCCTTTTTATGGTACTTTCGCTATCCCCTTGTAGGAAATCAGGACAAATACATCGTCATTGCAACGACAAGGCCTGAAACCCTCCTTGGCGACACAGCCGTTGCGATCTCCGCACAGGATGAGAGATATGTGTCCTTTATCGGGAAAAAACTCCTCCTCCCGATCATGAATCGAGAGATCCCTATCATCACAGACCATAAAGTAGACCCGACCTTCGGCACGGGTGCCGTGAAAGTCACTCCGGCCCACGACCCCAATGACTACGAAATGGGCATTACCCATAACCTCCCCTTCATTACCATCATGACCCCTGAGGGGAAGATCAACGAAAATGGAGCTGCATTTTGTGGGATGACGATGGAAGAGGCAAGGCAAGCTGTCGTAGCCAAAATGAAAGAGCTCGGCCACTTAGTAAAGGTAGAGCCACATGCACATAGGGTAGGCATCTCCTATCGTTCCAAGGCGGTGATAGAGCCCTACCTCTCCAAACAGTGGTTTGTGAAGATGAGCCATTTCAAACCCCTCCTTAAAAAGGCTGTAGAAGAGGGGCAGGTAAAACTTGTCCCGGAAAACTGGAAAAACACCTATTTCCACTGGATAGATAACCTCAGAGACTGGTGCATCTCCAGACAGCTCTGGTGGGGGCATCGGATCCCCATATGGTATAACAAAACCAACCCCGAT
>JAHFTP010000186.1 GCA_023265495.1 Chlamydiota bacterium | reverse complement strand
TTCTTGTCTTAAGAAATGTAGGTGCTGTAGTTCCGCAGTGAGGGAAAAAGGGAATTGTTGCTCGGGGTTTAAAAGGAGGTTGCCGGTGGCTTCTAATGTTCCTTTATTTTCATCGGTTGCAGAGAAATGCAAGAGTTTTATTTCCTTTGCAGACGCTTCGCAAGCGGTGTTGATATTCTTGAGGGTGGCTCCCATATAGTAATTTGCGTAGGACCCCGCCTGTAGAGATACTTCTCCTAGCAGTGAGGGGGTTTGCAGAGTCTTGGATAAAAATAGATGGGAGGTGATGAGCCCCGTCGTCTTATGACTGCCTACATTAATGAAGTCAAAGATTTCTTCGAGCGCTCCTTGTGCTGTCAGCTCACAAGATAGAGGACGCTCTTTGTCTACCTGCACCGTAAAAGGAAAAAAACTATATGTTACGGGAAGTGTTGCTGTGAGCTCAAGAAACTGCTGCTCTGTGGCGTAGATATGAGAATGGAGTTGCATGACTTGCGAGCCAAAATGGGCTTGGAGAGATCCCTTTGCTTGAAGGTTTTTTTTGTTACCTACTTGATCAAGTTTTGCTTCTTCTACCACCAAGTTCAGTTGTCCTTGGAAATTTTCCTTTTCCCCCTGTCCTTTTATAGTGAAAGATGTGGTGCCGCGCAAGGAAAAGGCCGGGTACTTAATCGATAGGAGGTCGAGGGGGATATGGCTTGCCTCTATTTGGATGTCAGCTGACGTGGGCTGCAAGAGGAGACTGCCCGAGAGAGAGCCCGTATCTAGCTGGAGGGCGCAGTCTTGGATTTGGAGCTGCTGCGCAGCCCATAGGATATGGCAGGGTTTTTGTAGAGAAAAGCTTTTTTGCAGCGCTTTTCCACAAAGCTCATTTCCTATGATGGTAAAATGCTCTGCCTCTTTTTTCCAAGCGCCGGATCCATAAAGGTCGAACTCCTCTTTCCATATCCCTTGCACAGAAAAGGCGAATGGATGCATGCCATCAGATGTTTGAGAAGAAAGACACACTTTTGTTAGGTAGAAGCGAGAAGAAAATAGATTTTCTCCCTCTAGAGTAAATGATCCTACCGGAGATGTGAGGATATTGGTTAAGTCCGCATTCGCGCTGAGTCTGGAAACGAAGGTGTCTCCCCACCTTACATTGTTGAGCAAAAGGTCGACTTGGCAGGCGGGGTTTTCTAGGTCTTCTGCAAGGGCTTTGTCTGCATGGAGGCAGATATTTGCTGCGAGGCTGCCTTCAAGATGGGAATCAGGGAAGAGACAGCGGAACTCCTTGAGCTGTGTGAGGCAAGCAAAAAAAGAGGCGTCAATGGAGTGCTTTTGGAAGTGATAGGAGAGGTCTCCGCTTAATTTGTTCGCTAAAGAGATAAAACAGATGTCGTAGATAGAGAGGAGGTTGTCTTGATAGGTGAATTGTGAGGAGCCTTTTAGTGGCAAGTTTTGACCATCTAAAGATAGCGTGGAAGACCCTTTCCATACATTTTGCTCATTACTCGACTCAAGAGAGAATTGCATGGCTGCAAATGTCTCTTCGAAGAGTTGTATATGCTCTGTTTGCAGGCTGCAGGAAGCCTGCGTGGGGCTGTAGCTGATTTTTCCGTGCAGGCTCTCTTGTAGGTTAATGAAGGACAAAGAGGCATGCACAGGACATTTTTTGATGGAGAAAGTAGCAGAAAATGTGGGGAGTTCCTTATTAAGAGGAAGGTCTCCCCTTCCTTGCAGGGAGAGGAGATCGCTATCTATTAATACCCTTTTTGCTTGGATTTTTTCAAAGGAAGAGAGGGCAAAGGAGCTGTCGATATCCCAAGGCCTATCTACATATTCGTGAGAGGGGATGTGGAGCTGAGAGATATGCCCCTTTACAGATCCCTCTAACGGGGCAGCTGCGAGAGTTTTTCCCTCCAACATAGAGTCCCAACTTTGGATGGGACCTTCAAGTGAGCCGTGTAAGGTAAAGGCGGCGGAGAACGGAAGAACAATCAGGGGCTTTAGAATCTCCGTACTATCCAAATCTAGTTGTAGACTTGCGTGTAAAAACCCTTTTTTTCGGCCTCCTTCCAGCTGTATGGAGGCGTAAGAGGGGTTATGGTTTTCTGTTTGTAAAGCCATCGACAGAGATATATCTTTGAGGTCAGCTTTGAGCTTTACACTTCCATCAAATGAGAAGGCGATTTCTTCTTTATTTTGGCCATTGTGGATGATGCACTGTTTCACTCTCACCTTTTTGGAAGAAAAGGAAAGGGCCTCTATCTCCTTTTTTACTCCTTGCAAGGAGAATTCTTTGCTGCTATCTGCCTCCAAGAACAATTCCGCCTTATCTACACTTAGGTAGCTGATGGTCAGCTGACGCCTGAGAAGGGGTAGGGGGGCGATGCGAAGGCTTGCCCCTTCGATGGCAATACAATCTTTGCTGGGCAGCTGCATTTGTAGCGTATCTATGTTCCATGTAAATGGAGGGACTCCTTGTATATCTCCTATCTGCAAGATAATTCCTTGCTCTGCCGCCATTTTCTCTACGTATGTTTTGATCTTTTCTTTGCTCCATTTTGTTTGCAGGAGTGCAAAGAAAAAACTGCCAAACAAAAGCAGGCCCATCAAAGAGAGAGAAACGAGACGAAAAAGAAAGGAAAAGTGTTTTTTCATAGCAACCACATTAGAAGGTTTGTCCAACGCTTAGTAAAATTCTATACTTTTTATCTAGTCCACTTCTTGGATCTAGTGGAAAACCCACGTCCAAGCGAAAAGGGCCCATAAAGGAAAAATATCTAACCCCCAGTCCGACGGATTTGAGCCACTTGCCGCGAAAGGTGGGAAGAGGATGCTTATATACATTGCCCAGGTCAAAGAAAGGGACAAGGCCAATGGTCTTGGTAATACGAAAACGAGTCTCCAGTGTATAAAAGATCTCAGATCTGCCGCCGATGGGTTTGTTATGATCACCCAGCGGACTCACGGTATAATAGGAATACCCCCTCAAATCCTCTTCAGACCCTCCAAAAAAACGTTTCGATAGAGGAACTTCCTGCAAGGAGTCGCTGCCAAGGGCCCCTATTGTACACATCTGCGCTAGGACGACAGAGTGGCTTTTATTCACAGGCAAATAACAAGAAAAAGAAAAGACATTAGAAAAATAAAAATCGGCCCCATCCGTCAGGTTGAAGCTAGGGTGCCCTGTATATTCGAAGTTATAGCCCTTTGTGGGGTTCAATAGGCTATTGGAGGCGTTAAGTCCGATATAGAGGGGGAATTCTACAAGCCAATAGTTGCCATTTTGTGCGCTGGAAGTGACGTAGAGCCGCTCCCCCTCCACACCGGCGGATAGGCGCAGCTTCTTATTGATCCTTCTCTCTACGCGATTGGTGATGTTATAGGTCCTTTCCGAATAAGGGTTGATGCTCTCATGCATGGCCATGGCTTGCCATACAAGGTCTTGCTCGATCCTTCCAAAGTTGGGGATGAGATATGTTCCTACGCCCGTATGGCTGCGCTTTGTGACGTCTCCTTGTAGGGAAAGTCTTCTTCCCATGCCGGAGATGTTTCTTGCTTCCCATCCAAAGGTAATCCCAGGGCCGTAGTAGGTCTGGTAGCTGATACCGGCATTTACACTGCTGTGTTTGCTCTCTGTCACCTCAATGTGCATGGGTAGCTCTCCATCAGCTGAGATCGTATTGCCATGTGTGATGATGATCGAGCTAAATAGCC
>JAHFTP010000185.1 GCA_023265495.1 Chlamydiota bacterium | reverse complement strand
AGCCTTTCTTGTAAAGAAGAGCAATTAGAAAAAAAGGATAATATCTCCTTATTTTCTGCAGGAAGAGATCTATGGACAGCAGATGGCGGCATAAAGAAGTTTTTTGCCAAAACAGGGCTTGGCGCTATAGCAAGCCGTCTTTTTAAGAAAAGGCCTCTTCGCATTGCTTTCGACCAAATCATCCAAACGACAAAAAGCAAAGACTCTCCTTTTTCTTCGAGTCTCGCTCTTGAACAGATGAGCAGCATAAGACCTATACTAGGAGCCTTTATCCTTATTCTTACTGACCCAAAGGATCTCACGGAGGGAACCAATTCTCTTCCAAAGAAAAAAGGAAGTGGTCTCTTCATTAACCCCACACTACCCATCGATTTTCCGGAGATTTTCTCTCAAGAAAACCTGCTAGCCATCATGATTGGATTCTCTTCAGATAAAGCCATCTATTGCAAAGAGGATAGAGACCCTTGCGTGCACGCACTGAAAAAGAGAGGGTATGGCTTTGGAGATAAACTCACAGTACAAACGCATCCCTTCCTTACAGGATAGAAGCCCACTGCCCGGCCACCTGCTTAGATCTGCGGATACAATCATTTACGGAAACGCCAAAGAGATAGTTGCCCGCAAGAAAACATCCGGGCAGCTGGCGTTGCATGGTGGATAAGAGAGCACCAATCCTTTCTTCATGACCTACGACCTGCTGCGGCAAACACCGTTTTGCCTCTGTTATATGCATGGAGCTCGGCTCTTTTTGTATCTGCACATGCTTCTCTAACAGCTTACGCACCATCTTTTGGATGTCTTTGTCACTTGTACTTTGGTGCCTAAGCATCATGGTCAGCCTTGTTTCTTCCACCGAGCGATTTTGCTGGGGAAAGACCTGAGAATCAAAAATCGTTCCTAAGACCTCATCCCCATAAGGAATAAGATAACCAAAAGCCTTAAAGGGAAGAACCTCTCTATCAAACCCTACATTCACCACAGTGAGTGAGGCATACGGAATTTGGAGCAAACTCTCCGCCACATCAGGCACATGATCCCTTAGTAAATGGGCTGACACATAGGAGGGTGTCGCAAAAAAAAGAGCATCAGCCTCCCACCTCCTATCAGATCCATAAACAGAAATGCAGTCGTTAGCAAAAGAGATCTTTTGCACCTCCTGACTATATTCTATGGGAAACCGCTCTGCAAGCTTGTGCAGGAAGGAAGAAATGCCCCTCTTAAAAGAAAAAAGAGAGTGATGAGGGAAAAGAAGTTCTTCTTTTTTCCTGTTTTTCCTTGCAGCGATGAAGCCTTTTGTGATGCTGCCATACTCTTCCTCCCACTTCTTGAGGGAAGGAAAGCACGACCTGATAGACAGCGAGCGAATATCTCCTGCGTAGATACCCACTGTCAGAGGATCAAAGAGGCGCTCTGCCACTTCCGGATGAAAACGCCTGGCGATGAACGCATAGATCGATTCATCTTTATGTATGCTTGCAGGTTTTTTCCACTCGCTGCACAGAGACCGCAAAAGAGGCCTCGTTACCTGCGAGGCAAAAAAAGAAAAAATAGTACTTGGCACTTTTATCATCTTTCCTTTTTGGAAGATATACTTGCAGTGAGCATCGGAAGGGGAAGAAATAAGATCTTTTTCCATCCCTATATCCAAAGCAAGCGAAAGGAGCTCTTTACTTGTCGACGTCTTAAAGATGCGCGCTCCCTTTTCAAATAAGAAACGGCTATCTTCTACCGTCTGCATAAGGCCGCCTGGGGCCTCTTGCTTTTCTATGAGTACAATCTCTTGGTCTTTGTCTTGCAAAGACAGGTACCAAGCCAAGGACAATCCAGAGATCCCCGCTCCCAAAATAATGATCCGTTTTTTTGCCATGATCTGCTTTACTCGTATTTACAAAAGGTTATAGCAACACAAGGATTAAAAATGGATACAAGAGAAAATATCGTCTTTTTTCTACAAACCCTTCGAGACACCATTATCTCCTCCTTTGAGTCGTTAGAGCCATCGTGTCGCTTTAAAAAAACACCATGGACTCATACCAGCGGTGGCGGCGGCGAAATTGCTGAGCTGCGAGGCGCTGTCTTTGAAAAGGCCGCGGTTAACTGGTCTGGAGTCTATGGAGAAAACTTTCCCATGCAAGATGGGAGCGGCCCTTTTTTTGCTACAGGAGTAAGTCTGATCACCCACATGAAAAATCCGCATGCTCCCACCGTTCATATGAACATCCGCTACATCACTACGAAGGAAAAAACCTGGTTTGGAGGAGGCTACGACCTCACACCCATGGGACATCCTTATGAAGAGGATGCCTTGCACTTTCATCAGATAGCCAAAAAATCCTTAGACCCTTTTGGCCTAGATCTCTACAAGACCTTTTCGCAAAATGCCAAAGAATACTTCTATATCCCCCACCGGAAAAAAGAAAGAGGCATCGGAGGGATCTTTTTTGATCATTTTAACACGGGAGACTTTTCTCACGACCTCTCCCTGTGGAAAAATGTGGGAAACACCTTCCTGGAAGCTATCATGCCTATCTATACGAGAAGAGTACACACACCCTACACGGAAGAAGACCAAAAACTCCAACAAAAGCTCAGAGCTCACTACGTAGAATTCAATCTTCTCTACGACAGAGGAACAAAGTTTGGGTTCCTCTCAGGGGGCAATCCCGAAGCAATTTTATGTTCTATGCCCCCCGTTGCCCATTGGTAAAAAAACACTTATATATCAGCAACCAATTGATTATAAGCAAATTAAATCACCACCTAAAATGGTAATTACACATCTAGGGGGATTTTTACTACCACTCAAAATTCCCCTAAAATGGTAATTCCCGCTATGGGATATACTTCCATCTGTAAACAGGTTGATTTGTAAAAAGAGGGCCGCGTCAAAGGGCCTCTATTAGTTTTTTTTGTAGCCTCCAACATCTCTTAGATTTTTGGATTGACAGAAATGTAACCAAATAGGTTACAATAAAGGCATCAGTGAGATTAGCATGGCAATTAAGACATTTGGGCATAAGGGACTCAGAAAGTTTTTTGAAACAGGTAGTAAATCTGGCTTCCAAACCGCTTTAACAAAGAAGATTGAACTAATCCTAGATCGTCTTGATGCCGCTGTAGAACCAAAAGATATGAATTTTCCAGGATCGGATTTCCATGCATTAAAAGGAGATCTCAAGGGATTTTATTCAGTACACGTTAATGGAAACTGGACCATTATTTTTCGATTGGAAAATGGTGATGCATTTGATGTGGATTTAATAGATTATCATTAATGAGGTAGTCATGAAGGCAAAAAAAAGAAGACCTACTCATCCGGGAAAGATTTTGGATGAACATTACATTAAGCCTCTAAATTTAAACTTGCAAAAGCTCGCAGATCATTTGGGCATTGCGCGAAATACCCTCTTTAAAATTAGAGCAGGTAAGGCAGATATTACATCATCATTGGCTCTTGCTCTTAGTGAAGCATTTGATACGACACCTCAATTCTGGATGAATCTGCAACAAAAATATGATTTGTGGGTAGAAGAAAATAGCAAATCTCATTCTCATGTAAAACCTATTTTAAAAAACGGCAGGTTACTACCGATCTCGCATATTACCGGCTTAGTACGGACAGTAGCAGCGTAAGGACTCGAAATAGGCATGTGAGGTCTCACTGGGAAAAAGTCAGTAAGAGATTTCTATGCCCTGTACATTTTACCGTCCGAATCAATAAATAGCAGCTCATTTAAGAAA
>JAHFTP010000184.1 GCA_023265495.1 Chlamydiota bacterium | reverse complement strand
T
Source organism: Chlamydiota bacterium (assembly GCA_023265495.1). GTDB lineage: Bacteria > Chlamydiota > Chlamydiia > Chlamydiales > Rhabdochlamydiaceae > JAHFTP01. The sequence continues at coordinate 3,742 of JAHFTP010000184.1, read as the reverse complement.
GGGACCATGTTTTCAATCCGACTTACTCTCGACTAGATATTGACAGGTTTAACGATTATGGCACTACCCGCTCCTCTCACTTTGTTTAACCATAATCCGCAGAGCCTGGAACTGAGTCGGCATTCCAAGGTGCCTATTTCTGTCCTATCGCCTACGAATATTTCTAGTCCCCTATTCGTAGTCTGGTGAAGTGCTCCCTGATTTTTCAGGAGCCCCTAGATCTTTTAGTCTAGGGGAGGCTTCACTTAATCAATCATTAATTCCGGGTATAGGGGAAAGCTACCGAGCAGCTCTCCTATCTTCCTCTGCACTGAAGAGAGTACATGCGAGTCTATTTCTACTTTAGCTCGACTCTTCTCTCCCTCTTTTTCCGCAGGAGCTGGCTTCGTCCCTTTCATTAACTCTACTATGCATGCGGCTATCTGCTCCATCTCTTTCTCTTTCATCCCAAGGGTTGTTAAAGCAGGGGTTCCCATACGTATACCCGACGTATACCATGCGCCATTTACATCAAAAGGGATCGCATTGCGGTTTACCGTACATTTAGCCTCTCTGAGCGCGGTCTCTGCCTGCCTCCCTGTAAGTCCAAAACTTGCCGCTACATCCATAACGAGCAGATGGTTATCCGTCCCACCCGTTGTGATTCTTACCCCTGCCTTTTTTAATGCTTCTGCCAGCGCCTTAGCATTTTTTACAATCTGCTGGGCATATTCTTGAAATTGGACTGTGCTCGCTTCTTTAAAAGCTACAGCCTTAGCCGCCATGACATGGGGCAAGGGACCACCTAAAACAAGAGGACATCCCTTATCTACCACTTCTTTAAATTCCTTCTTACAAAGGACCATACCCCCTCTTGGACCGCGCAGCGTCTTATGCGTTGTGCTCGTCACAAAGTGTCCATGAGCTACCGGGTCAAAATCCCCTTGCATCACCTTGCCGGCCACAAGACCTGCAAAATGGGCCATGTCGACGACAAGAACAGCACCCACCTCGTCTGCAATTTCTCTCATTGTAGCAAAGTTCATCAACCGAGGATAAGCAGAATAGCCCGCGACAAGGATCAAAGGTTTTTCTTTCAAAACTTGGTCTCTTAAGCTTTGGTAATCGATCAGCCCCGACTCTTTGTCTACATCATAGGGGACTGCCTGCATCATCTTGGCAGAGACATTATGTCTAAATCCATGGGTGAGATGCCCCCCCGAGCTGAGTCCAAGACCCATCATCTTCTGACTCACTAAAAGCTTGCGAATTTTTTCATATTCTTCCGGAGAAAGCTCATCGACACTCTTCTTTCCTAAAGCTTCTACCTCTTTATTTTGCACCTTATACACGAGGATAGACCAATACGCCACTAAGTTAGCATCTGCCCCAGAATGGGGCTGCACATAGGCATGATCGCACCCGAAGATCTGCCTGGCCAACGACTCAGCAGACTCTTCAATAATATCTACATTCTCACAGCCTGCATAAAATCGATGCTTCGGAAATCCTTCGGCATACTTGTCTGTTAAAAGGTTGCCCATCGCTAGTTGCACAGCTAAGGAAGAAAAATTCTCCGAGGCAATCATCTTCAAGTGGGTTCTTTGGTCTTTGAGCTCTTTCACTATCGCTGTTGCAATAGAGGGATGCTCCGCTTTTATATGATCGAGCCCTGCCAGGTAGGCTATAGCCGCAGACGTCCTTTTTCCTTCAGGAACCTTATGAAAATATTTTTCTAAATAAGACATACTAGAAGGACCTCCCCAATAGATTTTGTGCTTGCCAATCGAAATTGTTGCACAAAAAAAAAATCTCGTCGATAGCAATGTCGACGAGAGGAAAAAAGAAGTGGGTTGCTGGTTATTTCAGGAAATTGGGCGTGTACTCCATACACTGCCCTTTAGCAATGTGGTGATTCTCCCCCTCTTCAAAGCACTGATCATTGATTAGCACTTTAAATTCACAATCCTGGAAAGGGCCACTTACCTCCCACACCCATTCATCGGGAGATACGTTTTGTAGCTCAACCCCCCTGTCCCAACTGAGGCCGGCTCCACTCCCTCGAATAAAAAGAATGTTACTAAAACCTACATCATATTTGATTTTTACTTTGGAAGCACACCTAGCCTTTGGCTTGGATTCCCTTTTTTTTACGGATTTTGCTGCAACAGTCTTTTTTTTAGCTTTTGCTTTCATAATCTTCCCCTCAAAATCTTCCCTGCTTTTATTTGTATTGTCTATGTCCTTCCTCTCGCATTGTCAAGGTTTTTTTTAAATTGCAAGAACAAGAAATGGAAAAAACAGTAGTAAAAACAGTGTTTTCCCTTGAGGTATATATACTGTCGGAGATATTGTTAATGTCTTCTATGTAATCCTTATACCTTTTTAAAGAGCGAGAAACCCATGCAAGAAGCACTTAAAGTCGTTTTAGAGATCCAAGAATTTGACATGAAAATGATTCGCCTGATGCGATTAAAAAAAGAAAGACAAAAAGAACTAGAGCAAATCTCCTCTCTTCGCAAAGAGCTTCATGATCAGTTGGATGAAAAAGCAAAAGAGATCACAGAGCTCGACAAAACCATACAAACTTTTGAGCAAAAGATCCAAGAGGTAACCGCTAAACTCAAGCGCATAGAATCCCAACAGAGTGGCGTCAAAAAAGTAGATGAATTCAACGCTTTGACTTTAGAGATGACTGCAGCAGAAAAGGAAAAGGTATCCTTAGAACAAAAAGTATCCGATCTTGTTGACAAGAAGGTATCTGAGGAAGAATTTCTAGAAAAGATTAAGTCAAGCCTGAAGACGTCTGAAGAAAGCAGCCTTTCCTTAGAGAGAGAGATTCAGTCCAGCATTCAGCTCATTAACGAAGAAGGAGCCTCTCTAAAGAAACAAAGAGACACCCTATCTACTAAAGCCGATCAAGACATCATGCGCATCTATGAAAGGCTCTTACGCAACAAAAAAGATCGAGTCATTGTCCCTATAGAGAATAGGACATGCAGCGGATGCCATATCGTACTCACAGCGCAGCATGAAAACCTCGTCCGCAAAGGGGAAAATCTCGTCTTTTGTGAGCACTGCTCCCGCGTCCACTACTGGCCAGAGAGCGAAGTGGCAGAAGAAGGTGCGGCCACTTCCACAAAACGTAGTCGTAGACGCATGGCAAACGCCTAAAAAAGTTTTAAGGGAAAGCAAGCAGTCGCTACAAATGATCTTTGTAGAGGAAAGTCTGGACTTCACAGGAGTGGATACCAGTGAAAGACTGGGGGCCGTAAGGCTACGGAAAGTATAACAGAAAACAAACCGCTATTGATTCAATAGACAGGATGAAAATGTAGGCTTATAAGAGTCTACCACACTTGCAGAGATGCAAGGTGTTATAAACCCTATCTGAAGCAAGAAACAAAGAGCATAAAACCCTTCAACTCCAGAAGGGCTCTTTAAGAATCGCTTGAGCGCTGTGGCGACACAGTGCCTAGACGAATGATTGCCATTGTCCTGCAAAGGGCATACACAAAATCCGGCTTACCGCTTTCCCTTATTTTATCTCACAGAGGAAATTATGAAAGCAGCTCTCTACCTACTCACATTAGTCTCGTTATATTGTTTTCCTGTCTTTTCTGAGGCCATCTCCAGAGAAGGAGCGGGTGTTTTAGAAGAAAAACAAAATCAAAAAGTTTTACTCCTTAAAGGAAGTCACTACGAAATCGGCTTTCAGCATGGAAAACTCCTCAAAGAGCAAATCCAGCATAATGTCAGCACC
>JAHFTP010000183.1 GCA_023265495.1 Chlamydiota bacterium | reverse complement strand
GCTGTGTGCGCTCCTGTATGGAGCGGATAGAGGCGATTTCGCTGACTACCTCCCTTGCCGCGCGCAAAAGCGTCTCGTTGTAGGCAAAGACTGCCTGATGATATTCTGCCACTTTCTCTTGCAGATTAGCCTTTAATCTACCCCCCGTAAAGAGGGGAAGATGAATCGCCGGGCTAATAGCTCCCGTCTTGCTATCCCAAGAGAGAAAATTAGCAAAGCTCAGACTCTCTAACCCTCCGAAGGCTGCTAAGTTGACGTTGGGGTAAAACTCCGTTTTTGCGACGCCGATGTTCTGGCTTGCCGACTCCACACGCCATAGACCGGCCACAAGGTCCGGCCTATGAGAGAGAAGATCCAGTCCTATATTTTGTGGAAGGGAGATCCTGCTCGGATAGGAGATCTGCCCCGGTACAATTTCCCTCGGGCTGTCGGGCCCTTCGCCTAGGAGCTCTTTTAGGACATATACATCCACAATCATCTCTTTATTTAGGCGAGAGATCTCCTGCTTAATTGCGTAGAGAGATTCGTCTACATCGAGCAGGGGAACGGCGTTATCTATTCCACAGTAGGTCCTATCGGATCGCAGGCTTTGTTTTTCTTTGACCAGTTGTAGGATTTGCTCATTGGTATGTAGCTCTCTTGCTTTGGTCTGAAAAGTAAAATAGGCAAAGGCTATCGCTGTGCATAAGGTGAGCTGCGCTTGCGCCCGCTCTGCCATTTGCGCTTTTGCTTCTCCCAGGGCTGCGTGGAACCTCTTTTTATTTTTGCCCCAAAAGTCGATTTCATAGTTTAAGTTTAAGGAGAGATCGAGTTGATTCACTGTTGGAGGCACCTGCATAGGGGGCGTAACAGGATAAAAGTCTCTTACGAACCCATTCTTACTAAAATACTCCCAATTTTCCATGGCTTCTACATCTAACTGCGGGAAGAGAAAGGATCGTATCTTTTTCGCCTGCTGCTCAGCAGATTGCATCTGATAAAAGGCTCTTTGTAGAGTGGGGCTCGTCTGCAGCGCCGTTTCTATCAGCTCTGTGAGTTGGGGGTCGTTAAACTGCGTCCACCACTGCTTTTCCGGCCAGTCCCCTAAATAAAATTGCTCTGAGGCTGTAAGGGCTGCAGATAGCGATGACTCCACCATAGAATCTCTCTGGACGGTTTGTTTGTTTATCTGCCCCGTACAACCGGCTACAAATAAAATAAATATAGAAAATAAATATGCGTTATATCTCATCAACAATTAGTCTTTATTTATTGTCTCTTTTACTCTCTGTATACAATTATTATATTTTATAAGTAACTATATTTATTCTAATAAAAACAAAAAAGGGGGTCTAAAGGGGGCAGGCCCCCTTTAAACCCCTTTATTTTTAGGACAGCAATTCTTGGATTTTTTTGATATAAAGCTCGGTGGGGTAGTCGTCGGGATGCGCAGCGGCGATCTGTTTGAAAAGGGCGAGCGACTCAGTATATTCTCCTTTTTCATAGAGCGCATAGCCTTCAGTGAATCGACTGCAGAGGTCTTGTTGTTTGGAGGTAGGCTCTATCGAGGGAGTAAATCCTGATCTTCCCACAAGTTCAAAGATCTTGATTTTCTCTTTTTTCCCTTTTACCGAAACGATGTCCAGCGGTCTAACAAGGAAGGAGTTGTTAATCCTTTTATAGACTTCTTCCGTAATGAGGATGTTTGTCTGATAGTCTTTATTCACGGTTTGTAATCGTGAGGCTGTGTTGACTGTATCGCCGATTACTGTATAGTTCATCCTATCCATCGTGCCGATGTTGCCTACGATAGCAAGGCCGGAGTGTATGCCGATGCGGTTAAAAAACTCAGGGGTCCCTTCTTGCCTTCTTTTCCTGTTCATAACAGCGAGGGCGGCTTCGCAGCGCAGGGCGGTGTCGCATGCGAGCTCTGCATGGTTGGGTACCTGGGGTGGCGCTCCCCAAAAAGCCATGATGCTGTCTCCGATGTACTTATCGATGGTGCCTTTTTCTGAGAGGATGATTTTGGAGAGGATGTCAAAATATTCGGCAAGAAGGGTCATGAGCAGCTCTGTAGGAAGCGTTTCTGAAATAGAGGTGAATTTAGCGATGTCACAGAAAAAGATGGTGATTTCCTTTTTTTCTCCGCCGAGAGAGATCTCTTTTTCTATGTCGATGAGTTGCTTAATGATTTCTTTGGGTACATATTTCCCAAAAGATCTCAGAGCCAGCCGCATTGAGGCGATGGAGGAGTCCATCAGCTTGATCTCTTTGATATTGGATTTCACTCGGAGCTCAGAGCTCAAATCCAGTTGTTTGATCTTGTCTATCTCTTTGGCTAGTGTGTTGATAGGCGCTGAGATTCTCTTTGCAAAGTAGGCAACAAGAAACCCGGCAACGAGCAAAATGACAAGGGACATAGCAAAGGCCTGCCTTTGCGTTTTCATCATTTCTGAGTAAAAGTCCTTCAGGGGGGCGATGATCAGGATATACCATGTTTGATCTTTATGTGTCGGAAATTCCCGGCAGGAGACTAAAAAAGTAGTTCCTTCTTTTTCTAGAAAGAAGCTGCTTTTTTTCGCGGTGTTAAATTGGTTTAAGGCAATAGGAACAAGCTCATCTTCTAGCTGTGAAATAAAAGAGCCTTGATGTTTTTTGGCGGAGACAATGAGCTCTCCATTGCTATTTAAAATAAAAGATCTACCATGCGCTCCTATATCTTGGTCTGTTAAGAAGTCTCCAAGGAAGGCTAAAGAGAGGTCTGCGCCAAATACGCCATAGGATTGACCTGTTTTAGTGAAGAGCGGCTGAGAGACGGTGATCCCCGGCTCTCCTGTGGGGTTATAATGATACAAGTCTGTCCAATGAACCCCTTTTATGGTCGTCACTCCGCTATACCAAGGTCTCTGCCTTGGGTCGATGGTCTCCTTAGAGAGCTCTTCACAGGCGAGGGTGTGGTAGTTTTCATCTAAGTATTTCCATCTTTCCTTCGCCGTGGGGTCAGAGAGGTTGACGTACCTTATGGCGTACAAGCTCTTTTCCGGTAGCAGTTGCTCCGTATGGAAAAAATAGTGGGTTTGATGGGATAGGTGTAAGTTAATTGCTTCTAAGAGGTTTCCATCGCTTAGGCCAATGAAGACGGCGCTAAGGTTTTGGTAGGTGTTCAATGTGTCTAGCAAGTAGAGGACGAGGTTGGTGTTCTCCCATGAGAGATCCTCTTGGCTCTCTGTGAATGCGCCGCTAAGTATAACGAGCCGTTCCATGCTTTTAATGAGACAATCCGTCCTCTCAATAATCAAAGATCCTATCCGCTTGATCGTTTCGTTGGATTGGTGAAGTAAAGATTTTGAATTCCTCGAATAAGTGAATCCTATAATGCATGAAATCGAAACAAATAAAAGGACCAGAAAGATCGTGAGGATATCTACGCGAAATAGGCGATTTTTTAGGCGGTGTTTGATTCTCTCAAGGCTTGGCATTGGTTCCTTCTCTTTTTTCAATTGCAATAAATCAGATCTGCTTTATTCAGGCAAGAAAGAGTTCGGACGAGATGTGCTCTTTGCCTAGATTTTCCTCTGTATAGATGTTTGTTTAATGTGGCAAATATTATTTTAAAATAGAGGAAGGAAGGACCCTATGAGAGTATAGCATTTTTTTTCTTTGTACACGACAAAAAATGATTTAAAGAAAAAAACTCGCTGAAATGCAACCATATCTCGTTGATTATCAAACATCGAGGTACTATGAAGCAAGACAGCGAGCTACGAAGCATTCTATT
>JAHFTP010000182.1 GCA_023265495.1 Chlamydiota bacterium | reverse complement strand
TGCTGAAAAGCTATCTTGAAAATGAGAGGGGAGAGTTGGAATCATTTGGTGCGGCTCTTTGGGTGGTTTCTGCAAAGGTGTTATTGCCACTTTCGTCTGCCTATGAAGGTGAAGCACAAGAGTTGCTTTGCTTTGCTTCGGAACTTCCTTTGTCCAAAGCGGCTGCTGAAGGATTAAAGCAGGCTCCTGACATCTATTGCTCTCTGCCTCTAGATGTAAGGAATACGGCAGCTGTTAAGGCCGTATTCAGATAGACAAAGAGATCTTGAGACCTCTTTGTCTATCATTTGAAAGTTAATTAAGTCTTAGGTGGTGAGAAAGAAGATGTGGAATTGTCCGACGAGAGTATCCTTCTAGCTAATTCATTGACTTCTTTTAAATCAATTGTCGGTTTAGCGCATTCATTTTGAATCGTTGTTACTTTTTTTGCCGTTCTAGGAGATGTTTTGGTTAAATCAAATGGAGTCCATTTGGTTTCTCTAAGATCTGCTATATTTTCACTGGAGCAGTTAGAACTTGCTAAGTAGACAGCGCGAACCCATACTACAACAGCCTGATTTTTGTTGTATTGTACAAAGGGTGACTCAGCTAGCCTGGTGCTTGGTGAAGACGCTTGGGCTGCCGTAGGGCTGACTGTAAGATTGTTCATGTTATACCTCTTGGTGTGTCTATCTGTTTAAGAATAAGTTAATTCTTGCTTGTACGGCAGTGCATAGTAGTGTAACTTGACTTGCTACTCCTAGATCTGTTACTGCGTATTTTTCTTGTATTGCGTTTAAAGATTCATGAAATTCAGCTGAGTTGAATTTAACCTTAAGAGACTCTTCCATGCTAGTTAAACCGTCGATAAGTGCAGTAAAAGTTGTGCTACTGCTTAAGTCTATTTTGAATGCCTCGATTTTAGGTTGCAGAGAATTTCGTTTTTGCGCTGTCTCTCTTTTTTCCTCGAAATACACAGAGTCTGATTCTAGGGGCTTAGAAAGAGATCTGACTATGCTTGTTGCCACGAGCTCCTTCCAATCTATTGTTCTAAGTAGGGTGTTAAGGCAATTATTGTATGACACATGGTCGTCTCCGATGGTTAAATGTTCTTCTTGGACTCCATTGTCGATTGCATATAGTGTAGGAGCATTTTCAGGATTACCTGTAGCTACCATTAAATTGCCAAGATTGGCCACGAACCAGTCATCTAAGGTTTGAGTATTAAGGTCAAATGCGGTAAATCGATCTCTATTTCCCATGATTAAATCTATTAGTGCTAGTTTTCCAATCCCATTAAATGTCGTTGTTTTGTGTTCTGTAGTAAGATTTGACCACTCATTGTCTATAAGATCAGCAAGATTGGCTCCCTTAAGTCTTTCTGAAATCATAATGTTTTGAGTGGATAGACTTTTTTGTGAGAAGTGTGTTCGTGTTGAAATAAGATTTCCTTGAATGATCTGTGCGAATTCTTGTGGTAGAGGCTCCTTGGAGCTACTTCTTATGATAAGATTTTGATCGAAATCTAGAAAGGAAGCTTTTTGGACGCAGATTTCATCTGAAAAAATCCTTAAGATGTCGCAAGAGGCGGCTTCAACAGGAGAGGTCCACTTAATGACGGATTCTTCAGTCCACTGAGATGTGCTATCTGTTGCCGATCTTGGGTATCTTAAGAGTAAAACTCCGTCGTTACCAAGGAAGGACTCTTTGACAGAAAATTGTGTAGCCGAAAAGAAGTCTTTTGTTAGTCTGTTAATGCGCTCGGCAACACTGCCTTGCGAGCTTGTAAAATCTGCTCTGTATACATTGGCCAGATCTGCAGGAAAAAGGGTTAGATATTCATTTAATTTAGCAAGAGCTTGGTCTTGAGGAAGGGTTGGAGCTGTGATTTCTTGATGAAAGGAATTCCAGTTTTGTAGCACTTCTTGCTGCTTTAAGGCTGCGACTTCTTCATGAGCCGTGTTGGTTTTTTTTGCAGAGGTCTTTCGGTAAATAGTAAGAGGTAGTTCGCTGTAGATCGAGGTGATCCTAGATAGTGTAGCACTCCATTTTGCAACGCCAAAAGCCGGCCTTTCCCATATAGGGGTTCTGGTAGAACTTGAACAGCTTAGGGCAATACTCATAAGACCTCCGGTAAGTTAAGGAAACAAGATCCCCTTTGCCTATCGAAAAGGAAATATTCGACAAGTTTTAGTGAGCTTATAGGAACTATTGTATCAAGATCGTATTTGTTTTGCAATGAATATACTTAGATTCAATAAATATATTTACGCATTGGTTCTGAGTGCCGTTTTTTTTAAACAAGGGGTTCTTTTGTGGTTTTGCTATTTTTCTGTGTGTATTTTTCTTTTAATTCTCTATATTAAAGTATAAAAAATGAGGAATGGTGAGGGTATGAGAGTAGTTTTAGCAGAAAAGCCCTCCGTGGCTCGAGATATTGCCGTATTTTTAGGAGCAAAAGCTCGTCATGATGGGTATTTTGAAGGAAATGGCTATCAGGTTACTTGGGCCTTCGGTCACTTGGTTTCTTTAAAGGACCCTGAAGAGTACGACCCTGCTTTAAAAAGATGGACTTTAGCAACACTTCCAATTGTCCCCGAGACTTTTCAGCTTAAGCTCATTGATAATACCGGATCGGCTAAGCAATTTAAAATTATTAAGAGCTTGCTTAAGTCTGCAGCGGAGCTAATCTGCGCAACGGATGCCGGCCGTGAAGGAGAGCTTATTTTTCGCTACATCCTTTCTTTGTCTGGGTGTGAAAAAAAGCCCGTTAAAAGACTGTGGCTAAGTTCTTTAACAGATGAAGCTATAAAAAAAGCTTTTGATAGTATGCGCCCCGGCAGTGATTATGACTTTCTATACGCAGCAGCTAGGTGTCGTAGTGAGTCCGATTGGATAGTTGGGTTAAATGCAACGCGTAACTTTACTGTTCGCTATGGGGGCGGAGGGATCTTGTGGAGCGTTGGACGCGTACAAACCCCTGTTTTAGCCCTAATAGCTCAAAGAGATGATGAAATCCGCAATTTCGTTTCTCTGCCTTTTTGGGAGTTAAAAACAAGCTATAGAAAGAGCATTTTTAAGTTTAAAGGGGATCGTTTTAATGCGGAAGTTGACGCAGGGAAACTGCTTAAAGAGATTCAGGATCAACCTTTTGTCATTCAAAAGGTTGAAGCTAAGCAAGAAAAAACGTATTCGCCATCTTTGTATGATTTGACAGATTTGCAAAGAGATATGAATAAGAAATATGGCATATCTGCTAGTGAAACTTTGCAAATAGCACAATCTCTTTATGAGAGTAAGGCGATTTCGTATCCTCGTACAGATTCAAAATTTTTAGGTAGTGATATGAAAGGGGAGATCCCTAAAATTTTGCATCAGTTACAAAGCATTAAACAAGCTGAAATTAGTCAGATAGATCTGAAGTCTCTTTCTTTTTCAACGCGCATAATTAACGATAAAAAAACAGGGGAGCACCATGCGATCATCCCAACAGGAAAGCTTCCAGGTCAGCTTGCTTCTAAAGCAGAGCATGTATTTCAAGCTATAGTTCTTCGCTTTATAGCAGCTTTTTATCCTCAATGTATAAAAGATGTGACGACGGTGGAAGGGGTGTCTAATAAGGTTTTATTCCAAGCTAAGGGCGTTCAAATTGTTTCTCCTGGATGGATGTCTCTTTATTCTAAAGAAACAGAGGACTTAGACAAGTCAAAAGATGAAGAACAAAAATTGCCTTTATTTACGGTAGGAGAAACAGGGCCCCATGAACCCTTTGTTAAGCAAGGGAAAACGGAGCCTCCAAAGCACTTTAC